>JAQWFD010000009.1:0-45489 GCA_028704555.1 Desulfobacterales bacterium | reverse complement strand
CCTGCGCAGATCTTCCGGTCAGCTCAAGATATTCCAGGGTCTGATTGTCCACAGGGAAAAAACCGAGCGTCGCGCCGTATTCAGGTGCCATGTTGGCGATGGTGGCACGGTCGGTAACGCTCAGGTTGCCGATACCCGGCCCGAAATATTCCACGAATTTTTCAACCACCTTGTGCGCCCTGAGCATTTCGGTCATCGCAAGAACGATGTCGGTGGCGGTGATACCCTCCGGCGGCTGGCCGGTCAGCCGGACCCCGACAACTTCGGGAATGGTCATGTAATAGGGCTGGCCCAGCATGACGGCCTCGGCTTCGATGCCGCCCACGCCCCATCCCATGACACCGATCCCGTTGATCATGGTGGTATGCGAGTCCGTGCCCAGAAGCGTATCCGGAAAGGCGACTGTTTTGCCGTCAGAGACTTTGCACATGACCACCTGCGCCAGGTGCTCCAAATTGACCTGATGGCAGATCCCGGAATTGGGGGGGACGACCCTGAAGTTTTCAAAGCTTTTCTGTGCCCATTTTAGAAAGGTATATCGCTCCGTATTTCGCTGGTACTCTTTTTTGAGGTTGCGGGTGACCGCATCCATGCTGCCGTAATAATCCATTTGCAGAGAGTGGTCGATCACCAGATCCACCGGGATCATCGGGTTGATTTTGCCGGGATCTTTGCCGATTGCCTTTACGGCATCTCTCATGGCGGCCAGATCCACCACGGCCGGAACACCGGTAAAATCCTGCATCAGCACACGGGCCGGATGATAGGGAATTTCAACCGGCCGCTCATAATGTTTCTGCCATCTGGCGATGTGAAGCACATCGGCTTCGGTGACGATTTTCCCGTCCAGGTTCCGCAGCAGATTTTCCACGAGTATTTTAATGGAAAACGGTAATCCGGAAATATTTGCAAGGCCTTTTTCTTCGAGCAGGGTGATGTCAAAAAAACTGTAGTCAGTAGCGTCGATAGTGATCCGCCAGGTGAACTGATTTTTTTCCATGTAAATTAAGCTCCGATGTTTTTAGGGATAACGGGATGAACACTGACGGGTTGTCCCAAGGGGTCACAGTGCTTGTTTTGCTGTGAAATCCGCCGGCCAATTCTTCTAAACGGATCTTCTGAAACCGGCCCTCTGAAACCGGGGGGCTGACCGATAAAATTGAAGAATGACGCTGATGGAATATTGGGATTAATCCGCTGTGTCTGGATTGATAAATGTACGTTTTTTAAAAATGGTTAACTCAAATGAAGACGTGAACGTTAAATCTTTTCAAACTATGGATTATGTTTTCAGTAGCCCCCTGATGCCTTATGCCCCGTGAAGAGAGCCACGAGCCTTCGGGAATGTATTTTTACATTAATACAATATACGGGTAAAAACATCAATCCATTAAAGGTTTGTTTGTTACGATAAAAAATGAGGATGGTTCAATATGTCTCACGGCTCCCTGTTTGAGGTGAATGCGGCGCTCTTGACGAGATGCGTGATCGAATTAAGGCGAATGTTGTTATTGGTTATTATTGGTAATAATAAAATATTTTATTGACATATAAAAACATATGCGTTTTAAAACGGCGAATAATGATCTTAAATGATAACTATGTTCGATATGCGCGGCATATCATCGTTCAGGCCGGGTTCCAAAGGTTTTGGCAACGGGGTTTATTGCTTTACTGGGGGGATGGGATGAAAAGATTCGTATGGAAGAAGATGGTTTTATTATCTTTCGGACTTTGCATGATCTTACCGGTGCTGTCTCAGGCAGAAACGGTGAATACCCGGGCGGATGTCTATACGCTGGGTGAAGTGGTGGTGACCGGGGACCGGGAAGGGGTGGAAGCGATCGGAACGGTCCGTGAAATTACGGCCGAGGATATTTCGAAAAAAGGAGCCCGGACCCTGGATGAGGCGCTGGATCTGCTGCCCGGCGTTCATGTCCGAACCGGAAACGACGGCGTGCCCCGGGTGGATTTAAGGGGGCTTCGGGGCCGTCATGTACTGCTGATGCTCGACGGGATTCCGTTTAATTCCACTTATGACGGGCAGTTTGACCCGACGGTGATTCCCACGGAAAATATTGCTAGAATCAAGGTTTCTTACGGAAATCATTCGGTACTTTACGGCGAGGGGGGACTCGGCGGGGTGATCAACATCATTACCAAAAAGGGAACTGAAGGCGTCCAGGGAAAAGTGGCGGCCGAGGCCTCCGAACGCAACCGGTGGCTGGGCAATTTCAACCTGTCCGGTGCAAAGGATGCGGTCGATTTTTTTGTCAGCGGCAGCCTGCTGGATTCGGACGGATATCCGCTGTCAGGTGATTTTGATGCCACGAAGCATGAGGACGGTGACCTGAGGGAAAACAGCGACCGGCAATGGGGCAGTCTGTTTGCCAATCTCGGTTATAAGGCTGGCGACAGCCTCTCGTTGGGTTTTGTATACAATTATCTGAAGGGTGAATACGGAAAACCGCCGGCAACCATTGATAATAAAATGGACGCGGATTTTGCCAAGAGTCTCAAATATGAACGGGTGGATGATGTCGAGGGGAACAGCGGTCAGGTGTCATTCAGCTGGGATGACGGCTCTCCTTTGAATTTGCGCGGATGGGCGTATGTCAACCAGCAGGATGAGGAAACCAACCGTTATGATGATGGTCAGTATGACAGCCAGACGGCTAAGGGGGCCTATCACGAAGAAAGCAGAACAACCATTTCGGGGACAAATCTTCAGGGGGGATGGGACATGGGGGCGACCGGTCTGCTGACGGTGGGGCTTTCCATGGCCAGCCAGGAGTTTGAAGCCTCCGGATTTGAAATTACCGATAATAAGGGAACCACGGGGGATCTGGCTCAGGACCGCAAACTCGATACATATTCGGTGGCTCTGGAGTACGAGGTCAACCCGCTGGATTCGCTCGGGTTTACACTCGGATACGGTCATCACTGGCTCGACAGAACGGATAACGGCAGCGACGATGAGGGATCGTTTCTGATCGGCGCGTACTATGATGTTCTCAAAGATACCAGGCTTCGGACATCGGCTGCCAGGAAAATTCGTTTTCCGTCCATAAAGCAGCTTTATGATACCGCCAGTGGCGGGAACACCGAACTGACCACGGAAACATCCATGAATTATGAACTGGGCTTCGAGCAGAATCTGCCGATGGACAGCCGTCTTGTGGTGACCGGATTCTGGATCGATGTGGATGACTATATTGAGAAAGATGCCTCCGGCTTCAATCAGAACAACGAAGAGTATCGCTTCAAGGGGATTGAATTGACGGCGGAAACCCGCTGCATCGACAATCTGATGCTCAGAGCCGGCTATACGTGGATGGATTCGGAAGACCGATCCGTGGCAACGCTCAAGGATGAGTTGCAGCATCGTCCCGAGCAGAAAATAACCCTGGAAGCCGGCTATGAGTTTGGTTTCGGCCTGACGGGCTATGCGAGCCTGCTGCATGTGGCCGATCAGTACTTTTATTCGGATTTGGCCACGCTGACGCCACCGGATAATAAAAAGGCGCTCAATGATTATACGGTCGTCAATCTAAAACTGAATCAGCAGATTCGGAACAGCGGCCTGAGTCTTTATGTGGGGGCGGACAATCTGTTTGATGAGGATTATGAAGAAAGTTACGGCTCACCAAGGGAAGGCCAGACGCTGTATGCCGGTGTCGAATACCGGTTTTAACGGGAAGTGTTTCGAGAGCTGTCTGCTGACATGAAACCGGTCCTTCGGGTGAGCCATATCAGTTATATTTATCCCGGGTCTTTTCTCGAAGCCATCAGCAATGTATCCTTTTCCGCCGGAAGCGGGCAATGTGTCTGTATTTCAGGTCCGTCCGGGTGCGGGAAAACCACATTGCTGATGGCGATACAGGGTCTTTTGAAAGATTTCAGCACGTGTGGGCATGTCTTCATCCATCCGGCGCTGCCGGGTCTGGATGCCGGCATGGTGTTCCAGAATGCCGAAACCCAGATCCTGTGCAGCACGGTGGGGGATGAAGTTGCATTCTGGCCGGAAAATCTGGGAATGTCCCGTGGCGCTGTCGGCGCTGCGGTCGCAGATGCGCTGAGCTCCGTTGGCCTGTCCGGCCTGGAGGCCCGAAGCGTTGAAGCGCTTTCGGCCGGTCAGAAACATCGGTTGACCCTCGCTTCCGTGCTGTCAATGAAGCCGGGACTGATCCTGCTGGATGAACCCTGCGGCCAGCTGGACGACCCGGGAAAACAAAAATTGATACAGATATTAACCCGCCTCAAAGAACAAGGCCATACCCTGCTGATTTCCGATCACGATCTGGAGCCCTACCGCCTTCTTGCCGACAGGTATATGCTGATGAAAAACGGCTCGATTCATCAGACGCTGAGCCAGTTTCCATCCGGGTATGAAATGGCCGCGGTGTTCGATGGTATCGAGGCAGCAGGCCGTGTGGGTAACACCAGCGGGCCGCCGGTGGTGGAAATCAGCGATCTGGTGTTAACCGGGCCGGAAAACGATCTGCTGTTCAACCATCTTAACCTGAGCGTCCGGCAGGGAGAGTTTGTCCACGTTTACGGAACAAATGGTGCCGGCAAATCCACCCTTCTCAGATGCATCAGCGGGTTTGTACGGACCCAATCCGGTACACTTCAAGTCGCGGGGATGGATTGTCCCCGGCCGCATCAGCTTCCGGGAAAGGTGGGACTGCTGATGCAGAATCCCCATCGGCAGTTGTTTGAAGATACCGTATTTGACGAGGTGGCGTTTACTTTAAAACGATCCGGGCGGCTGCCTTTTCTGCAGATACGGGATCAGGTTATCCGGACGCTGGAATTTTGCGACGTGGGGCATCTTGCAGACCGATCGCCCTTGACCCTGAGTTTTGGCGAACAGCACCGGGTGGCGCTGGCATCCGTCATTGTGTCCGAACCGCAGGTGCTGCTGCTTGACGAGCCTTTTTCAGGCCTGGATATTGCCCGGCGAATCCGTATGGTAAACCTGATTAACCGACTTTGCAGGGATCGGGATATCGCCGTGGTGATGGCATCGCATAACCGGCTTTACGACAAATGCAGGGTGGATCAACGACTCGTCTTGAATGCCGGGCAGCTGTCCATTCAAAGCGTTTCACAATAAGATGGGAACGGAATAAAAACATTGAGTCTGTCATCTCAAACCCTCGCCTACCAGTTCCGCAGCGGTGATTCACTATGCCACCGGATGGGTTCCGGCTGGAAAATGGCCGGGGTATGTGCCATGTGTTCGGCCGCCTGTATTGTCAAAACGGTTACGGGCCTGACGGTGCTTGTGGGAATTAATCTCATCGGTTACGGACTTGCGCGGCTCAAAGTGGTGGATTTGTGGAGAGACATCCGCGCTTTTCTGGTTCAGATGGCGATCGTGGTGGCGTTGTACATGCTTCGCTATGGAAGCGCAGGCCTTTTGCCAGGTGCCAGAACGTCGCTGCAGATACTGCTGTTTTTCATGCCGGGTGCGCTTTTTCTGCGGACAACCTCTTCGTCACAGTTGATGAAAACCCTTCGACGCATACTGCCGGAGCGGATCGCGTTTTTTGTGTTCATCAGTTTCCGGTTTGTGCCGTATTTTACCCGGGAGTTCACTGACATCGTCATGGCGCAGCAACTGCGTGGCGCCCGTGTGACGACCCGTTCCCTGATCAATCCCCGGAACTGGCCGGATATGTTTCACTGCATACTGATTCCCCTGATGATACGGGCCTTGAAAACGGCTGAAGATGCGGCATTGTCAGCTGAGGCCAGGGGATTTGGAAAACGGGCCGGTTCATGCCGGGAGGAAATCGAATGAAAGAATCTGCTGATAAACTGATGTGGAACCGGTTTACCCTTCGCGAGGCGCTTTGCCTTTCATTCTGTGCAACCTTTATCATCATTGCCAAGGCGGTTCTCAGGCTTCATCTGCATATAACCGGCCACAGCATGGTGTTTACCATGTTTTTTCTGATTCTCGGCCGCGGGTGTGTCCAGCGCCTGGGGGCTGCGACCTTTACAGGAATGATCGCCGGCATATTGAGCTTGGTTCTGGGGATGGGCGCAAAATCGGGTCCACTGGTGATCCTCAAGTTTCTTCTGCCGGGAGTGTTTATCGACTGTGCCGCGGCCGTGTATCCGATGCTTGCGTATCGTTATACCGCCTGTATCATTGCAGGGGCTTTGGCCGCCGGTAGCCGTGCTTTCATCATTGGACTGGTCGAAAGCCTTGCGGGCATGGAAAATGTGTTGATCTTGCAGAATATGATCCTGGCGTCTATCATGAACATGATTTTTGGCGGTATAGGGGGCGCCATGGTGCCGACGGTGGTGCGGCGTCTGGTCGCCAACCGGTTGATTCCATCTGCCGGACGGGATGGCATGCGGATGAAAGATCAAGGAAAGTAACAGAACGCCGGAGGACATGCTGACTGGTCGCTGATGAACTGAGGAACTAAATCGAGAAGGAGATGTTTTATGAGAGTTTTGCTGGGGTTTGATGATACCGATACCATTGATGCAGATCGGGGGACCGGTAAGCTGGCCAGGTGGTTCGGGTATGAGCTGCCGGAAGAGATCCGTCTGTGGGCCGTGGTTCGCCTGCAGCTTCTGGTCCATGACGATGTGCCCTACACGTCGCATAACAGTTCGGCCTGTGTGGCCATGGATGTGCCCCGCGCCTATCCCCTGGACTCGATCATCGAAAGGGCCGTCCGTCACCTTGAAGCTCATTATCTGGAAGGAAGCGATCCGGGAATATGTCTGGCATGTGAGGGTGATCCCGGGATGTCGGATTTGATGGATTTCGGAGTTGCATGCACCCGGCGCGTGGTGACACAGAAAGATGCGCTCCGGGCGACTTCAGGTGCCGGTATACATCTGTCCGGCCATGGGGGCACTAACGATGGAATCATCGGCGCGGCGGCGGCAGTAGGGCTGACAGCATCCGGGTGGGCAGGCCGGTTCATCGAGTTCGGAAAGCTTCGCGATTTTCCGGATACGGTAGCCGTATCTGACCTGGAGGACAAACATATCCGGATTGTGTCCCTGGAAAAAAATGCAAACGGGCCGGCGCCTGCAGATCAGGTGATCACCAATGGCTGGCTTCGGCCAAGGCTTCTGGGCAATCAGGCGGTGCTGATGGTCAAATGCATCGGCGAAGGTGTCTGGGAGGTTGTCAGTGGCAAAACGCCTAAAAAGAAGACCGGCGAGCAGTAGAAACGTCCGCTGATACCCGCACAGAATTTGATTCACGCAAAGCCGTCGGCAGGATTCAATCATTCGGCCGGCGGCTTTGCGGATGATTCACACGAGTGATAGCATTCGGAAAACCGTTGAAGCTGTTCCACCTGTCGTTCCATGAACCGGATCCAGAGACAGAGGATGTCTTCGCCTTCCGGAGTTAACCGGTACATCCGTTTTGCCGCACCGGTGCCCTCCGTTTCCCATTCCGAGTGCACCAGTCCGTCTTCTTCCAGCTGCCTGAGATGCCGGTATATCATTCCCGGCGGCGCGAGTCCCTCCACAAATCCAAACGTCTGAATATCCTGTATCAATTCGTAGCCATACGATGGTTTGAGCTTCAGGCTCAATAAAATTGACGGCTGAATGTAACGTTCCTTTTTTCCTGTACCGGGTTGGTGGTGTGATTTATTTTGGACTTTCATAATCGATTGACATATATCCTTGAAGGATATATGTTGCATGTGTCCTTATGTTCTGGCAGGTTTTGATCTGATGAATCCGTGATGAGGCTTCCGGTCATCGGGTAGCGTTTACCGGATCATCCTGCTGGTTACCCTCTATTGCTAAAGGAGAATTCCATGAGTGCAAAAATTTTTGTCCGGGAAAGACGCAAAATCGAAAAAGGAGAAAAAAAACCCCGTTTTCGTGTCATCGGTGTCAGTGGCGGTGATATCAAACTTTATTCCAAGCACATTCGTAAAAAAGAACTGGATCAGATTGCCGAAGCCACCGGTTCGGAAATCGTCTTTCTGAAAGTCGAAAAGGAAGACAAAGACGAAGCCGAGGAATAGGGTGTTTCTGCTTTGCAATTGCATTACAATGAATCCATTCAGATCATTGAGGCGTACGCTGACCGTACGCCTCAGTTGTATTATAACGTAGCGTTACGAATGCGCCTGCCCGCCCTTAGTATCAGTCCTTATAAATGATCGTTCCGACATGTTCTCCATCCAGTGCCCGGAGAATATGTTCCGGGTGATTGAGAGCATCGATGATCTGGAGCTGTTTCACAGATTTTGCCCGTTGAAGCAGGGTGATCACCGCCCGTTCAACGATCAAGTCGTCCAGATCCAGCTCCAGCAGCTCAGATGCGGAGATCCTGTCAAAAAATCTGAGATTGGCCCGGTCGGATTTGCTGACTTTCTTCGGATCATTTTCAAACAATCCCTTTTCATCCTTCAGATAAATCAGGGAGCGGGCCCCGATATTTTCTGCCAGCAGAAAAGCCCCCGAATCGGTGCGGTGAGGGGGAATGGAGCCGTGCTCGGGCGGATGTTCGAATAATCCGTACGGCGGAACCCCGCACGTGATCGGTATATAACCGAGCTTGCAAAACATGGTGAGCTGTTCCAGATTGTCGCCGTTGTTGATTTGGATGCCACCGTGTTTGGCCATCAGGACCGAAAGCATTTCTGCGTTTTGCCAGGATACCTTGTCCCCCATTTTGGACAGGATGCCGGGGGGCATTCCCAGGTCTACCCCGATGCTGTATGCATGCCGGGCACGGGTACCGCCGCCGGTCATAAGCAGGATTTTATGCCGTTCCTTGGCTTCAATCAACTTGTCTATTATCGGGAACAGCGCACTGCCTCCCCGGTCCATGATGCTCTGTCCGCCGATTTTCAGTACATTGATGTCCGGGTGCATCCGGAAGTAGTCTTTGACCTCGGTTGTTTTGAGAAAAGATTTGCTGACCAGCGATTCTCCCATGAGGCTGGATTGAATATGCAGCCGGCCCTTATCTTCTTCTTCCTTGATCAGATTTGCCATAACGTCTCCTGCGGTTAGAATTTACGCCGGTTTTGAACCTGGAAAAAATTATTGGGTTTTCGTTCGGGCACGCAATATCTTTCGATTCAAATTGGATCAACTGCTCTGATGTAACAGACGGTGGCACCGCTTGCCCGTTGGCGGTGCTTTGTCTGGTCCGGTCTCTGTGCTGCTCTACTTATAGGGTTCGTATGAGCATGTCAAGTTATGTAAAAACAGGTTGGTTTCAGGTGGCTAAGGTCGTTTAGGGAGACTTAAAGGTTATATGGTTCCACTAAAATATAATGTTGACATAAAATGACTTAAAAATATAAGATAACTCGTTTGAATATTAAAATAATATCGTCCTTTAACAGCGCAAGACGTATAAAATTGTGCAATTTGGCCGCTTGTCAAGGGCCGATATATGAACGAACATCAGGTGCCGGTTATGAAAACAATGCTTTCAACAAAGGAAGTGGCGAAGTTTCTCGATGTCAACGAAAAAATGATCTATACGCTGGTGGCCGAAAAGGGCCTGCCCGCAACAAAAGTCACGGGTAAATGGCTGTTTCCGCAGCATCTGGTTGAACAGTGGATTGAGATCAGCACGATCAATTATCCCAAACCCATGACCCAGCTCCCGCCTTACCATGGATTACTGATTATTACCGGAAGTAACGATCCTCTCCTGGATCGGACCATGACTTTGTTTAACAAATTATATCCGGAACACGTCTCGGTCTTCGGCAATCTGGGAAGTATGGGAGGGCTCAGGGCGTTGCGGCAGAACCTGTGCCACATGGCGTCGAGTCATCTTCTGGTGGAAGATGGAAATGATTACAACTTTGAGTTTGCGATAGCCGAACTGGATGTCATGCCGGCGGTGGTGAATTTCTGCCGTCGGGAACAGGGCATACTGGTGCAGAAAGGGAATCCGAAAAATATTTCCGGGATTGTCGATTTGGCTCAGCCGGGGATTCGGATCGTCAATCGTCCACTTGGCACCGGCACCCGCCTGCTGCTGGATGGCGAGTTAAAAAAGATGGAAATAGAGGGCTCAGGAGTCGAGGGCTATCATCATGAGGTTCAAAAGCATATCGATGTGGCTGTCGACGTGATGAGCGGGCGAGCGGATGCGGGGCTGGGGATACGGGCCGTGGCCGATATCCTGGATCTCGGTTTTATTCCCCTGCGTTGGGAACGTTATGACTTTCTCATCAATAAGGAGCGATATTTTGACGAGGGCGTTCAGCTGTTTATCGGCCTTCTGCATGACGATGAGTTCAAGACAATGGCCAATCAGTATGCGGGGTATGATCTCAGCCTGTCCGGAAGGGTGATTTTCCCGGGAAAAGGAAAATAGTCCGTGAGTGGATAAACCCCTTTTGCTGCATGGGCAATATGCCAACAGATATCGGAACATGGCCGTCTGGCAGATAACGGAGATTTTCGAGGTGTCAGGCAATCTTTTTGTTTATATTTCAAATGGTTAAAAAAGAAAACCAAAAGAAAGGAAGACAGAATGAAACGTTTTATTGCGGTATTATCAGGGCTTCTCATGGCAGCCTGTGTGATGGGAACGCCGGCTTTCAGTGCGGATCAGACGATTGCGATGTCAACGACGACCAGTACCCAGGCATCCGGTCTTCTGGATGTGCTGCTGCCGGAATTTACGGCGGATACCGGTATTCAGGTCAAAGTGATCGCAAAGGGAACCGGTGCGGCCATCCGTGACGGGCAGGACGGTAATGTGGATGTGATTTTTGTTCATGCCAAAGCCAGGGAAGAAAAATTTGTCAGCGAAGGCTGGGGTACCAAACGCTATGCGGTCATGCATAATGATTTTGTCATTCTCGGGCCCTCGGCAGATCCGGCAGGCATTAAAGGCGAGACCGATGTGGCAAAGGCGCTGAAAAAGATCGCCGAGAGCGGGTCGGTGTTTGTCTCCCGCGGGGATGACAGCGGAACCCACACCAAGGAGCAGGAGTTGTGGAAACTGACGGGTCTGACGTTGATCGAGCGCATCACGTCGATCGCCTCCGGAGGCAAGACCCGGGAAATCCGGTTTATACAGCCTGACGGGAAATGGTATATGTCCATCGGACAGGGCATGGGCAAAACCCTTACCTTTGCCGATGAAAAACGTGCTTACGCATTGGCCGACAGAGGGACCTACATCAAATACAAACTCGGCCGGAAAGAAGGACTGGATCTGGAAGTGCTGAGCGAAGGAGATGCCTCGTTGCAGAATCTGTACGGCGTCATTCCGGTCAATCCCGCAAAGTATCCCCATGTGAAATATGAAGCGGCTGAAAAATTCGCTCAGTGGCTGGTTTCGCCGAAAGGGCAGAAGCTCATCGCCGATTACAAACTTCTGGGGCAGCAGCTGTTTTATCCGGATGCCATTTCCAAGTAAGGAATTTGCTTTCGGTGCCATTCAGTTAAGGGCCAGGTGTTGATTCATGGCCTGTGAATTCGTAACTTATGAACCCGTATGGGGATCGCAGTCAGTACCTGCGGGTTCATAAATCCGGAAGCCGGCCGGGTCGATTTTTAATAAGGGCCTTGGCCCTGATAGCGGAGACTAATCCAAAGGGCTGGGGCCCTTCTGTATTAACGGTTTTTTGATATCCTTTGATGCTGTTGCTTTATGGATTTATTTGTTGATAGTGTGTATTCAGCGCTTCTTCTTGTTGCGTCGTTTGATCCTCAGGTTCTTGCCATTGTCGGTGTTTCTCTCAAGATGAGCAGTATTTCGACCGTGCTTGCCAGTTTCATCGGCGGGCCCCTGGGATTTTTGATTGCCTTCCGGTCTTTTCCCGGAAAGCACTTTGTGATTACCTGCCTCAATACCCTTCTGGCCCTTCCAACGGTCGTGATCGGTCTTTTTGTGTATATGTTTATCTCCCGACGGGGCGTCCTGGGTGTTCTGGACCTGCTCTATACGCAGAAAGCCATCATCATCGGGCAGATCATATTGATCATTCCGGTAATCGCCACCTTCACGATTGCTGCCGTCAGCAGAATTGACGACCGGTACCGCAAGACAGCCCTGACACTTGGTGCAAGTGGCTGGCAGACCGCCGGCATCATCATCAGAGAGGCCCGGTTCGGTCTTGTTGCCGCTGTCATCGCGGCCTTCGGCAGAGTCATATCCGAGGTCGGGATCAGTATGATGCTGGGTGGCAATGCCAGAGGATTTACCCGCACCATGACGACCGCCATGGCGCTGGAATATGACAAGGGGGAGTTTACCCTGGCGGTGGCATTGGGGATCATCCTCATGGGGCTGAGTTTCGGTATTAACATGCTGTTTCATTTTTTTCAGGGAAGAACCCGGGTATGATGGGTTTTCGGCAAAACGGTCACGAACGACAGGGCAATGATGTATGATTTATCGAATTTCTGAGCTGACAAAGACGTATGGCGACAGGACGGTTCTGGATATTTCTTCCATGGAGCTGGAAAGGGGAAAAATTTATTCCCTGCTGGGCGCCAATGGTGCAGGGAAAACCACGCTGCTCAACATTCTTGCGTTTCTGGAACCGCCGACTTCCGGTCATATGATTTACGATTCCCGCCGGGTCCAATACAGCGCATCCAGTCTTCATGAGTTGCGTCAGCATGTGGTTCTGGTCGACCAGCATCCCATTTTATTTACAACGACGGTTTACAAAAATCTGGAATTCGGTTTGAAAATCAGGCGGATTTCCGGGCATGACCGCGAATTTCTCATCAATGAGGCACTGGAGCTGGTCGGGATGCGGGATTTTGTCCAGGCGCAGGGCACCCGGCTCTCAGGTGGTGAAACCCAGCGGGTCTCACTGGCACGGGCGCTGGTGCTCTCCCCTCAGGTGCTGTTGTGCGATGAGCCGACTTCCAGCGTGGATGTGGAAAACCAGATGGCCATCGTCAGGATTCTCAAGCTGGTCAATGAACAGAAAAAAAGTACCATCGTGTTTACCACGCACAACCGGTTCCAGTTCGGGTCGTTGGCACACGACAGCCTGTATCTGGATCACGGACGCCTTGCCGCAACGGTTCATGATAATCTGTTTTCGGCGGTGATAACCCGGTCGGAGAATCATCTTACCCGGTGTGCCATTGAAGATATTCTTACCATCCCCTTGCCCTCTGACAAAACGGGCAGGGTCCGTATCCGTATCAATCCCGAAAGAATGGAAATTGTCAGATCCACGTCACCCGGCGATGCGGATGATCTGGTTCGCGGTCGTATCCGACAGGTATCCGAACAGGACGGGAAAATCCGCTTACTGGTGGATGCCGGGATTTCACTGACCCTTCTGATGTCAGCCGATCGCTATCACCGGATTCAACCCCTGGCAGGCGAACAGGTGGGGATACGGATTGCGGCCGATGCGGTGAAAATTGAATAATTTTTGATACACACCCAAAAAACCTCCGCGTTACTGTCCTGTGCATCCTGAATCAGGCGGTCATTGCAAAATCAGCTGCGCTGAAACAGCCGCAACCTTTTTTCGGCGGCTTCCGAGAGGGTCGTTGCGTGAAAAAGTGAGGGTATTAAATTCACAGGCCATAGGGGCTTGATCATAATTTCGGCCACGTTGTCGCGGGCTCCGTCCCGCCCATTGCCGGCTTCTCCAACACGATCCGGGGGATGGCTGAACTATGAAGCTGAAGCGCAAAAATTCGGCGCGCCTCAAACAGTTTGCGCTTCTTAACGCTTCAATAGTCCCGGCATCTTTTCCCCGGATCGCGCAATGTCGTACGCCGGCAACGGGCCGGACTCCGCGGCCACACTTCGGAACTATGGCCGAAGTTATGATCGAGCCCGGCCATAGTTTGTGGAGTCATTATTTATTTGATGCGCTGTCGAATTTGGTTTAGTATAGCCCGATCGGACATCTGAAACGGGTGCCCGGAATTTTGAGGTGTTAAATGGATGTGCCGGATGTGCGATTACAGCATACAACTATTGGAACCTTCCAACTGCCTGATAGGGTCAGCTACTGACTCCTGGAGTCTGTATCTTCGCCAGTTCCAGCCTGTCCGTGGTCTGTTGGAAAAATAATGTGCTTCGGATTTGCCGAGGCCCTTATCCCATAATATTGGATATCAATCATCCGTTACGATTTTCGCTGCGGGCTTATTTTCGGGCGGATTTCGGATCGGTTCTTTCGAGGTATTTGTTTTGGATTCTTTGCTTGTTCTCGCAGAAATTGATTTAAAGGCCGTCGCTCATAACGTCAGAGAAATCAGGCGCATAACCGAGCCGGGCGCGAAGGTGATGGCGGTTGTAAAAGCCGATGGCTATGGTCACGGTTCAATCGAGGTGTCCCGGGTGGCGTTGCAGAACGGGGCCGACTACCTCGGCGTGGCCCGGGTCGAAGAGGCCCTCGTATTGAGGTGCGCCGGTATAGACGCACCGATTCTCATTTTCGGATATAGTCCTGTCGATGCCGTTGATCAACTGATCCGGTTTGATCTGACGCAGACCGTGTATTCATATGAAATGGCAAAGGCGCTTTCCGGCGCTCTTGCCGGCAGGGGACGCAGGCTTCGGGTGCATCTGAAGGTGGATACCGGGATGGGGCGTCTGGGCTTGTTGGCCGATGCGTATCGGCAGCAGGCTGCTCCCGGAGAGGCTTGCCGTCAGCTGGTACAGGACGTGGCTTCGATTTTCAGGCTTCCGGGGCTTGAGATTGAGGGGATATATACGCATTTTGCCACGGCTGACGAGGCGGATAAATCGTATGCTCACCGTCAGTTCGATTTTTTTATGGACAGCATCGAAAGCCTGGGGCGCGAGGGAATGGAATTTTCCCTGAAGCACGCCGCCAACAGTGCCGGGGTGCTGGATATGCCGGAAACCCATCTGGATATGGTTCGCCCGGGCATATCCGTCTACGGGATTTATCCTTCCGGGGAAGTGAACAGAACCGGAGCTGCGCTTAAACCCGCCATGACATTGAAGGCCAGGGTCATCAACCTGAAAAAGGTCCCGGCAGGCTTTAAGATCAGTTACGGCAGCAGCTATCAGACCCGGGGCACTGCCACCATTGCTACGGTCAATATCGGATATGCCGACGGCTTGAACCGGCTTTTATCCTCATGCGGCCATATGCTGGTTCGGGGCCATCGGGCGCCTGTCGTGGGACGGGTGTGCATGGATATGACCATGCTCGATGTCGGGCATATTCCGGATGTGGCGCCCGGAGACGAGGTGGTCGTATTTGGCAGACAGGGCGATGGTGTTCTGGCCGTCGATGAAATTGCCTCTCAAATCCATACCATCAGCTATGAAGTCGTTACCATGATTTCGGGACGGGTTCAGCGGGTCTATCTGAGATAAAGATGGCAGGCGGATCGCCGGCACACCAGACCGTTTTGAGCGTTTTATCCCAGGTTTAATTGACGGATCAGGTTAAATACGACTCGATAAACTGTTTTACCTGTTTTTTCCCCTGAACAACGCCGAACCGGCCTTCGAACATGGCCACCCCCCACCTGCCATAAGGTATCGAGTATGTTCATCATGGGCCCCTTTGCATCTGATGGGGGTTTTTGAAATTTCGGTAAACCGCTGTATCAGGTTATAAACGCTGAAAATGGATCAATCAATATAAACTGGAGGAAGAGAGCCTGATTCGCAATATCGGCAACACTTTTTTTCATATGGGGTGCGGATGATAACCATATCGATCCCGGGGTCAGGCAACCTGAATCTTGAGCACCTGGTTCTGGATTATAACGGTACGATCGCAATCGACGGGCAATTGATTCCGGAAGTCAGAAAATGTCTGATCGAGCTTGCTCCTCAGATAAGGATTCACGTGATCACGGCCGATACATTCGGAAATGTTGGCTCTTTTTTAGATGGCGTTCCGTGTCATCTGGAAGTGATTACCCAGACCGGTCAGGATATCCGGAAACGGGACTACATCCGGCAACTGGGGTCGGAGCATACCGTCTGTGTCGGAAATGGGAGGATTGACGGGCTGATGCTGGCAGAATCCCGGCTGGGGATTGCTGTTATTCTGAAAGAAGGCGCGGCGGTTTCAGCCCTGCTGGCTGCCGATGTGGTCTGCACCGATATTGTGTCCGCGCTGGGACTGTTGCTGCATCCCCTGAGACTGCGGGCCACATTGAGAAAATAAACGACGCTGAAAGCTGAAAGTAAATATGGGTTCGATCGGGATAACATCACATAACCGGTAGGAAAATATCCCATGGAAAATGAATTTTTTCCCCTATGGACAAAGTTCGAAAAGGGTTATAAAACTTAAAAAGTTACATTATTTAAAAAGGTTATATGTAGACTGCGTAAAAAAAGTGTGGAAAAACTTCATCGATTTTTCTTAGAAACGCAGATTGCGTTTTTCGAAACACCTCAGTTTCATATTCTTATCCGTTCAGATTTTGATTCCTGTCATTGATTTCCAAGACATTGCTTAAGTCGTCATTCATTCTACAGTGGTGCTTTCGTTGTTTTGTTTTCAGATTTAGCATTATAGCCAAATAACTAACCGCAGATCGGATGTATTCGTAATGAATGCCATGCTACGCTTTAACGATCAAGGGAGTTGATGAGACCATGTATGCAGGTGCGATGAAACAGCAGTCTGGTAAAATGGATGCGGTCGGATTGCTGCAACGATCCGATTCGGTTTCACGTGATCAAAATGGAAGGGCAGCCGGACTCCGATATGTACGTCTGGCGGAATCACTGCCACAGACCGTATTTGAGACCGATACCCGGGGGCGGTTGCTTTTTCTGAATCAGACAGCCTTTCAAATGTTTGGCTACGGTCAAAAAGACATCGATTGCCATCTGAGTATTTTTCAGCTGATTGCCTCAGAAGATCATGACAGGTTGAGCCGTCATCTGAAAGAGGCTCTCAGTGGGAATCCTGCAGGCGAGACCGAATTTCGGGCGCAAAGCAAAGACGGACGAAATTTTCCGGTGGCCTTTTATGTCAATGTCATTTCGCAGAAGGGCTGCGGTTCGGGATTTGGCGGGATCATCATCGATATTTCCCGTCGGAAAAAAAAAGAGCAGGAAATTCTGAATACGAAAAAACTGGAATCCATTGGAATTCTGGCCGGCGGAATTGCGCATGAGTTCAACAACCGCCTGATGAGTATCCAGGGTAATGTGTCCCTGATGCTGCTGGATATTGACACCGGCAGTCCTCATCATGAAAAACTGAAAAAGATCGAAACCTACATCAAAAAAGGCGCGGAATTCACCCGGCACCTGATCAGTTTTGCCAGGGGAGGAAAATACTATGTTGAACTGACGGATATAAACAACATCGTCCGCTCAACCTCCGGGATATTTGGCCGTACCCGGAAACAGATCCGCATTTGTCTTCATCTTGAGGAAAACATGTGGCGGGTTGAGGCGGATCAGTCTCAGATCGAACTGGTGCTGATGAATCTGTATATCAATGCCTGGCAGGCGATGACAGATGGCGGTGAGCTTCATCTTGAGACGGGCAATGTCATATTGGACGAGCAGGAGGTGCGGCCGTATAATCTTCCAGCTGGCAGGTACGTCAGGATTTGTGTCCGGGATAACGGGCCCGGGATAGATAAAGCGATTCAGGAAAAGATTTTTGATCCGTTTTTTACGACCCATGGGATGGGAAAGGGAACCGGCCTCGGTCTTTCGGCGGTATACGGCATCATTAAGAACCATAAGGGAATAATTACCGTTTCCAGTGAAGAAAAACAGGGAGCGGCGTTTTACATTTTTCTGCCGGCATCGGACCACTCCGCGTGTACAGCCGATCGTGATGTCCGAAAATCGCCGTTAGCGCAGAAAACGATTTTGTTTGTCGACGATGAGGCCATGATAGTCGATGTCGCCAGACAGCTGCTGGAGAAAAAGGGTTACCGGGTGCTGACCGCAGGCAATGGCCGGGAGAGCCTCGATATTTTCAAGCAGGAAAAGAACCGGATCGATCTGGTGATTCTGGATATGGTCATGCCGGTAATGGGAGGCATGGATACTTATATTTGCCTGAAGACGATGAAACCGGATGTGAAAGCCCTGCTTTCAAGCGGTTACAGTCTTGACAAAGAAGCGGAAACCATCCTTGATCTGGGATGCAACGGATTTATTCAGAAACCCTATACTATCCGGGACCTGACCGGGAAAATTAATGAAATTCTGGACATGCCGTAAATTCGACAAAAAAATCCGGAATATGGTACTTGACAAACCGGATAAAAATTTAGTAATGGGTGACATCACCGGTAAGGTGAGGGAAAACAGTATCGTCAAAATTAAATTCATTACACATACACAGGTAAACAGATGATATTCAGACAGTGGTACTGGTGGTGGCAAAGCTGTTGGAGCTTTCTCATCACTTTGAATAAAAATACATAACATATTCAGAGCTGTGAGTAGCTTCAGCAGATAATGCAGAAGTGACTCTCAGTTCTTTTTTGTTTTATAAAGCCAGGGTTTCTTCTGAAACGCCTGGCTTTTTTTATACGGAAAATGGAGGAACCGGTGAAGACACGAAAATTGATGCTTGGAAATGAGGCCATCGCACAGGGCCTTGCCGAAAACGGCTGCAGGGTGGCGACATCGTATCCGGGAACACCTGCTTCGGAAATTCTGCCGGCACTGGCGGATTTGAAAAACGAGACGGGTGTTCCGGCGCATGTCCAATGGGCGGTCAACGAGAAAGTCGCATTTGAAATCGCGTACGCGGCCAGCATAACCGGGTTGCGAAGTGCGGTCAGCATGAAACAGGTGGGATTGAATGTGGCATCGGATCCGTTGATGAGCGCTGCCTATATGGGTACCCGGGGCGGATTTGTGATCATCAGCGCGGATGATCCGGGCCCTCATTCTTCCCAGACCGAGCAGGACAGCCGGCTCATGGCCATGATGGCCAAAATTCCGGTTCTGGACCCGGATTCGCCGGCGCAGGCAAAGGATATGACCGCCCTTGCCTATGACATTTCAGAAACATTTCAGATTCCGGTAATGCTTCGGCCGACCACACGAGTGTGTCACAGCCGCCAGGATATCCAGGCAGGCCCTGTCCCTTTGGCGGATGCGAAGGCCGATTTCAAAAAAGATCCCACCCGGTGGGCGGCAACCCCCAAATTCCGTTATCAGCTTCATAAACAGCTGGAGACCAAGCTCAATGATATCGCAGAATTTGAGAAAACCGCCCCGGTCAGACTGAATCCGGAGGTTGTTTCTTCAAAGGCCGTTGTGACATCCGGTGTCTGTGCCGCCTATGTGCGGGAGGTCATGCAGGATTCCGGGCTGATGGAAAAAATTTCCCTGTATCAGGTGCTTCAGCCCTATCCGCTGCACCTCCGGTTTATGGAGGAGCTGGTTCAACACCATGAGGACGTACTGGTCATCGAGGAAACCGATCCGGTCATTGAAATGCAGCTTGCCGACCGGCATCGGGTGAAGGGTAAGTTAAACGGGGTGGTGCCCGGGGTCGGGGAACTGCTGCCGGAGAGGATACTGGAAATCATCGGCGGGTTTGCCGGGGTCGAGGTACCTTCTGTCCGCCTGCCCGATGTTCCGGGAAGACGTCCGACCCTGTGTGCCGGATGTCCTCACCGGGCCAGTTTTTTTGCCATCAAAAGGGCGGTTCCCAAAGGCATTTATACGGGAGATATCGGTTGCTATACGCTGGGACTCAACCTGGGCGCGGTGGATACGGTCCTTTGCATGGGTGCTGCCATCAGCCAGGCGGCCGGTTTTTACCATGCGTACAAAGACCAGCCGGATCCTCCGGATGTGGTGGCAACCATCGGAGACTCCACGTTTTTTCATGCAGGCATACCGGCCCTGGTGGATGCGGTGGTTCAAAATGTCCGTTTCGTGCTGGTGATTCTGGACAACAGTACAACGGCGATGACCGGAAATCAGCCGACACCGGCCTCCGGCATCGGCGCCTGCGGCGAGTCGCTGACTACCGTGGATATCGATGCGGTCGTGCGCGGGTGCGGCGTCAGATTCTGCCGGGAGGCGGATCCGTACCAGCTGGACGCGCTTACCGGTCTGTTGAAAGAGGCCGTATCGTATGCCCGGGAAAACGGGCCGGCGGTCATCATTTCAAAGCATCCCTGTCTGATTCACCGGCGCGGTGCGGCGCGGGATGTTGTATCCGTTCCGGTAGCGGTGACCGATGCCTGTGACGGCTGCGGGTACTGTATCCGGCATTTTGAATGCCCGGCGCTTGTATTGAAGGGGGATTCTGGCCGGGTAACCATTGATCCGATGGCATGCAGCCAGTGTGGGGTGTGCATTCACGTGTGCCCGAAGCATGCGTTAATCGAACAAAAAAATAACTGAGCGCAGAGCCGGTACACAGGGTTCCAGGCGTTTCGGACTGGAACCGCGAACCGACGGGCGTGTTTTTTCAATCAATCGGAGATCATATGAATACTTTAAAACAGCAAATTATTATCAGCGGGGTAGGAGGCCAGGGGGTGCTGTTCGTCACACGGGTGATGGCCGAGGCGGCGATTGCAAAGGGCCTTCCCGTATTTACATCGGAAACGCACGGGATGGCGCAGCGGGGCGGGACGGTCGTATCTCACCTGAAAATCGGCACATTTGCCAGTCCCATGATCCGGCCGTATCAGGCCGATGGCATGATTTCACTGAAAGCGGAAAATATTGCGATTCACGGCAGCTATGTCAAACCGGGCGGATGGGTTGTCGTAAACAGCGAACACGATGTGGAAACAGATCTTGACGTAACAATTTGCCGGATCGATGCCGATGGGCTGGCCCAATCATCCGGACAGGCCAGATCCGCGAATCTGATCGTGCTGGGGTTTGCCCTGGCCAGGATATCCCGTCAGGCAGCGGATGCCGGTCACCGGTTTTTTTGTGATGTTGAGGATATCAGAAGCGTTTTGGAGGCACAGCTGTCCCGGAAAAAACCGATGCTGGATGCATCGGTCCGTGCAATCGAAACCGGATACAATCAGGGGATTAACAAGGAAGGAGTTTGTGATGGGCTTTATACCGTATGATATGACAGGGGACAAGCTTGAGGCGATTCAGCGGGACGGCCTGAAGTGGACCGTGAACCATGTCTATAAAAATTCACCGTTTTACCGGCAACGATTTGAGCACAACGGCGTGGTTCCGGAGGATATCCGCCATCTGGAGGATATCTGCCAACTTCCGTTTACCGATACCCTGGATCTGCAAAACGGGTACCCGTTTCCGTTGCGCAGTGTCGGATTCGAGGATATCGTCAGGATCCATGCTTCGTCCGGGACAACCGGCAAGAGGAAAGTCCTGTGCTATACCCAGCGGGACGTGGATTTGTGGGCGGATATGTTTGCCCGGTGTTATGAACTTGCCGGCGTGACCCGAAACGACCGGGTTCAGATCGCCGTCGGATACGGGCTGTGGACTGCCGGGGTCGGATTTCAGGCCGGATGTGAGCGCCTTGGCGCCATGGCAGTCCCCCTGGGGCCGGCCAATGCGGACATGCATTGTGAGATGCTTGTAGATATGGAAAGTACGGTGTTCTGCGCCACAGCATCCATGGCACTGCTCATGGCCGAAGAAATTTACCGCCGGAATCTGGGGGCAAAGGTAAAGATCAAGAAAATCATTCTGGGCGCCGAACGATGCACGGATGCGATGAGAGCCAGGATACAGGAGCTGATGGGGGTTGAGCATATCTATGATATCTACGGCCTGACGGAACTCTATGGACCGGGAACCGGCCTCGATTGTGAGCACCATCATGGAATCCATTACTGGGCCGACCATTTTATCTTCGAAATTATTGACCCGGTCACCCTGAAACCGGTTCCAAAAGGTCAGCCCGGCGAACTGGTCGTTACCTCGCTGCACAAGGAAGCCAGTCCCCTGATCCGCTACCGGACGCATGATATCACCCGTATGCTCGATGACCCATGCCCCTGCGGGGTTCCGTTTCCCACGCATGACCGGATCCTGGGGCGGACGGATGATATGTTTATTTACCGGGCTGTCAACATCTATCCGAGTCATATTGAACAGATTCTGTATAACGTCGGCGGGGTGTGCAGTGAATTTCAGATTCACCTGAAGGAGAAAGAAAACGGCCGCGACATGATGCAGGTCATCGTGGAAAGAAAGATCAACGGGGACAGAAATGATGATCCGGACCTGGTGCGTCAGATTGAAACCGAGATTCGACGGAAAATTCTGGTGCGAAGCCAGATCCAGATCGTGGATCATGGGACATTGCCCAGGACCGAGAGAAAATGCAGGCGCGTATTCGACCATCGAAACGGGACTTCAGGGCCAAAAAACGGGTAAGATGGGATGAATACAGCCGCAATCAATTACCGATTAATGAGGGAGAGGAAAAGTTACCGATGAAGACGATCCGATATATGCGCTATGTTGCATTAATTTTTATCATTGTGTGCATGGCGGCAATTCAGATGCCCGGGACTGCCGCAGCCGGAACCATTCGTCTCAGTTATGCCAATTTTCCGCCGGCTACCACATTTCCTTGCGTTCAGATGGAGCGGTGGAAGACTGAGGTGGAGAAACGCACAAACGGCAAGGTCGTTGTCAATACCTTCCCGGGTGGCACGCTGCTGGACGCCAAGAACATGATAGACGGGGTCATTGCAGGCCAGGCGGATATAGGTGTCCTGTGCATGGCCTATCAGCCGGGACGATTTACGGTTACCAACGCCACGGCGCTGCCTCTGGGCATTCCCGATGCACGGGTCGGCAGCCTGCTGCTGCTGGATCTGTATCAGAAATACAGACCTGAAGCGTTTTCAAAAGTCAAGGTGCTGACCATGTTCACGACAGCGCCTTCAAATATCATGTCCAGAAAACCGATCAGAAACATCGATGATATCAAAGGCCTGGATCTGAGAGCATCCGGGGGGGCTGCCCGTATTCTCAAAGCCTGGGGAGCCAATCAGGTGGGGATGCCCATGTCGTCCACACCGTCGGCGCTGCAGAAAGGGGTGGTGCAGGGCCTGTTTTCCTCTCTTGAAGTGCTCAAGGACCTGAAGTTTGCCGAATTATGCCGGTATGTGACGCTGACCGAGACCGTGATCTATCCGTTTGCCGTGGTGATGAATCAGCAGCGGTGGAATGCGCTGCCCGGAGAGGTGCAACAGGTCATGGATGATCTGGTCGTTGAGCAGGCTCAATGGACCGGCATCTATATGGACAACCATGTCAAAGAATCCATCCAATGGGCTCAGAAAACCTATGATATCGAATTGATCGCCCTTTCCGGGGAGGAAAAATTCCGCTGGGATGCGATGCTCGATCCCATTACCGAGAATTGGGTCAGGGATACGGAGAAAAAAGGTTTGCCCGGGAAACAGATTGTCGAAGATATCCAGGGGCTGATAAAAAAACATACCCGGTGACGACTGGCCGGATACAGACAGGTAAAGAAGATAAGGCTATGACGTTTTTAAGCATACTGGATAAGATCAATACATATTTGAATCGCCTGCTGATCGGTATGGGAGGGGCTTTTCTGGTCGCAATGATTGCACTTGGCAGCGGAAATATCATTTTCCGGTGGGCATGGCTGCCGATCATGGGCACCTATGAACTCATGGGCCTGTTCGGGGCGGTTGCCGCATCATTTGCGCTGGGCTCGACCCAGAGCAGAAGAGGGCACATTGCGGTGGACGTTCTGGTCAACCGGTTTCCCGCCAATATCCGCCGCGTTGTGCAGACCGTCAGCAGTGGGGCAGGGATGCTGCTGTTTTCCATGCTGACCTGGCAGATCATCCGGCTGGGGTTGACGCTTCGGGATGCCGGGGAGCTGACCGAATCCCTGGGAATTATCTATTATCCGTTCATCTTTGCCGTAGCCCTTGGATGTGGAGCGATGTCGCTGGTATTGCTGGCAGATATCGTCCGGGGACTGGTCGTTGAAAAGGCTGGTGACATATGAGCCTTGGATTGATCGGTGTCGCAGGAATTGCCGCATTGCTGATCGTGCTGTTCTTTTTTGGCATGCCGGTGGGATTTGCCATGGGGCTGGTGGGTTTTTTCGGATTCTGTTATGTGGTCTCGTTCAAGGCCGGGCTGAACATGATCAGCTCGGAGCTGTGGACCACCTTTTCCAACTACGGGTTGACCGTTATCCCTCTGTTTATTTTCATGGGTCAGATTGCATTCTATTCCGGGGTGAATGAAAAATTATATCGGTGTGCCTACCGGTGGGTCGGCCATATCCGGGGTGGTATTGCCATGGCCACGGTCATCGCATGCGCGGCGTTTTCATCCATTTGCGGCTCCAATGCGGCGACGGCGGCCACTATGTCGACGGTGGCGCTGCCGCAGATGAAAAAATTCAATTATCATCCGAAGCTGTCCACCGGCGCGGTAGCCTGCGGATCAACGCTCGGTGTTGTCATACCGCCCAGCGTGGTGCTCATTGTCATCGGTCTATCCACCGAACAATCCATCGCCCGGCTGTTTTACGGGGGAATCGGCGCCGGGGTTCTTCTTTGCCTCCTGCTGATGCTGACGATTTATGTTCTGTGCCGGGTGTATCCTGAGTGGGGGCCTTCCGGCCCTGAAAGTACGTTCATTGAAAAGCTTCGGTCGCTTTCCGGTGCGTATGAAATGCTGATTTTGTTTCTGCTGGTGATGCTCGGCCTGTATCTGGGCGTATTTACTCCGTCTGAAGCCGGGGCGGCCGGCTCGCTGCTGGCCGTATTGATCAGTGTGATTCAAGGGCGGCTCAGCTGGAAAGGATTTATCCTGTCGGTAACCGATACGCTTCGGGTATCGTCCATGATTATCATGATTGTGGCCGGTGCGGTCATCTTCGGCCGTTTTCTGGCGGTCACCCGCATACCGTTTGATATCGCCTCGTGGGTTGTTGCGCTGCCGCTGCCGAAAATCGCTGTGATGGGGGTTATATTCTGTATTTACATCATCGGCGGCGCCATCATGGATGCGCTGGCCCTGCTGCTGATTACGATACCGGTATTTTTCCCGGTAGCCATCGAGCTGGGATACGATCCGCTGTGGTTTGCGGTCACGGTGACAGTGGTTACCACCCTGGGGGCTGTCACGCCGCCGGTGGGTGCCACCACCTATGTCGTGGGTGCCATGGCAGCGGATGTTCCGCTGGAGGATGTTTTCAGGGGGGTGGCGTATTTCATTCCGGCGTACGTGGCCTGTATTCTCCTTCTCATGATGGTTCCGGAAATTATCACGTTTCTGCCGGCGCTGATGATGCGATAGTTTTCCCTATCGTTGCATAACCAAAATGTTTGCGTTTCAGCGTGCACGGGTAATAAATATTTTGCCGCGGATTTACGCGGATTAGCACGGATCGTTCTTTCTCAGTGTACTCAGTGCGCTCTGTGGTGAAATGGTTCCTTTCCGAACAATGCTGCTGAAGGACAGAAATGGGTGATGCTCCTGCTCCAGACACGAAGTTTTGTTAAAGATCATCCACCGATGGCTGACATCTGGCCGGACAGTTTGTCATGATCCTGGGGCCTCAAGTGGTGTTCTGACGGTTTTGCCTGTGTGGCGGTCATGAATACCTTGATCAGTTCTTCGTCCAGGTAACCTTTTCTCAGCGGCGTTTTTATATCAAACTGTATGTCCGATAACAGACAGGGCCTGAGCTGGCCGCTTGCGGTTAACCTCAGCCGGTTGCATTTGTCACAGAAATGATGGGTGAGGGGACGAATAATGCCGATTTCGCCCGGTGCCCCTTCAATCCTGAAACGTTCGGCCGGTCCGTCATTCAATCCCGGGGCTACGGGATTTAACTTGCCGAGGCGTCTGATCCGACTGAGGATGGCATCGGCCGCCAGACAGTTTTCGCGTGTCAGGCCTGACAGGCCGATGGGCATGTATTCGATGAACCGGATATGCAAAGGATAGGACAGGGACAGGGCGGCCAGGTTTTCTATTTCGTCGTCGTTGATTCCGTTCAGGGCGACGGCATTGATTTTGATGGGGTTAAATCCCATTTCCAGGGCCAGAAGGATACCTTCCCATACCTCGTCAAATTGGTCAGATCGGGTAATGAAGTGATATTTTTTTTTGTCTAACGTATCGAGACTGATATTGAGTCGTTTAATTCCGGCCTCTTTAATCCTTTTCAGGTTGTTTTTCAGCTGGACCCCGTTTGTGGTCAGAGAAACGTCCTTAATTCCTTCGATTTGATTTAATTCTTCGAGAAAGGAATAAATCCCTTTCCGGACCAGCGGCTCACCACCGGTGACTCTGATTTTTGTAATGCCGAGGGAGGCGCCGATCCGGATAATGCGAAGCATCTCCTCATATCTGAGCACCTCCCGGTGCATGAGTTTATCTGACGGCTGGGCGGGGACACAGTAAAGACATTTCAGATTGCAGCGATCCGTAACGGAAACGCGCAGATAATTCAGCCGGCGGTTGAACGTATCGATCAGTCTGGAATTCGGATTCATGATATCAGTCCTGTAATTCTTGAAACAGATTGAAATAATAGGCCCCTGCCTTTTATAAAAATTCTGGGGCAATAGCGTACGGTTTTTCCCCACGACTCACGACTCACGACGGCTGTAATACGTTTCAATGGCGTCACATAATCCGGGTATCGTAAAGGATTCAGCGATAATATCGACATTGAAGCCGGCGTGCTTTGCTGTGTCGGCAGTGATGGGTCCGATACATGCGACCGCAACATCTTTCATCAACGCCTGCTGCTTTTCGGCTGGCAGAAACGCTTTGAAATTCGTTACGGTGGAAGAGCTGGTAAAGGTCACCATATCGATGGCGTTATTTTCCAGCTCAGATAGCAGGGTGCCGGCATGGTCGCACACCTGTCTGGTGCGGTATGCGCTGATTTCGTCGACAATCGCCCCCATTTTTTTCAGCGCCACCGGCAGGATGGGCCTGGCTTCCATGGCCCGCGGAAGCAGAATATGCCTGCCCTTGATCTTTTCCCGGGTGAATGCGTCCACGATGGATTCGGCACGGTAACTTTCCGGGATAATGTCGCTTTTGATACCGAATGACCGCAGTTTTTCCGCGGTGGCCGGTCCGATGCAGGCGGTGCGTATATGCCCGAGGGATCGAACGTCCCTTCCGGTTGCAAAGAGTCTGTCAAAGAAGAACCGCACGCCGTTGACACTGGTAAATATCAGCCAGTCATAGGTATTGAGTCGCCCGACAGCCGTGTCCAGAGGGTTCCAGTCATCGGGGGGAACCACTTCAATGGTCGGGCATTCCACGCACTCGGCTCCGAGATCGGACAGTTGCTTGACCAGATCGCTGGCCTGTTCCCGTGCACGGGTAACCACAATTTTTTTCCTCAGGAGCGGTCGGGTTTCAAACCAGGTCATTTTCTCCCGCAATTTGACGACATCGCCCACAATGATGATGGCCGGCGCTTTGATGCCGGCTGTTTTAACCACCTCGGCAATCGTGGTCAGGGTTCCGGTAACCGACTGGTGCCTGGGGGTGGTCCCCCACCGGATGACGGCAACGGGTTTGTCCGGCGCCATGCCCTTATCCAGAAGCCTTCGGGTGATGTTCGGAAGATTTTTGACTCCCATCAGAAATACGATGGTGCCGATGCCTTTTGCCAGCGATTGCCAGTCGATGTTGGATTCGGTTTTGGTCGGATCCTCATGGCCGGTGACAAAAGCGACGGTGGCTGTATAATCCCGGTGCGTCAGAGGAATACCGGCATAGGCAGGCGCTGCGATAGCTGATGTCACGCCCGGGACGATTTCGTAAGCAATGCCTTCATCGATGAGCACCTCGGCTTCTTCACCCCCCCGGCCGAAGATGAACGGATCTCCTCCTTTCAGCCGTGTAACAATCAGACCCTGTTTGGCCTTGTCGGCGATCAGGGCGTTTATGCCGTCCTGGGACAGGGTGTGGTTGCCGCCTTTTTTTCCGACATATATGCATTCGGCATCGGTTGCAGCATATTTGAGCAGCGCAGGTGACGCCAGATAATCATAGATGAGCACCTGGGCGTTTTTGATACATTCCAATCCTTTAACCGTAATGAGTTCCGGATCGCCAGGTCCGGCCCCAACCAGATACACTATACCCGTCTTCATATTTTCAGCACCCATCCGTATTAAGTTTGTCCAGAATTTCCTTTGCCCCTTTTGCCAGCAGACGATTGGCAAGTTCAAGCCCAAGCGTTTCAGATTCGGTCCAGGAGCCGGAAATGGTTTCTTTTATCACCGTTGAACCGTCGATTTCCGCCACAAGACCGCAAAGGGAAAATTCGCCATTGACAACCGTCCCGTGGCCGGCAATCGGAACTTGACACCCGCCCTCCAGACGCTTTAAAAATGCGCGTTCGCCAAGAACAGCCGAACGGGTGAGGGGATCATTCAGATATTCGATGAGCTGGTGAACGTCCGGATCATTTCCTCTGCATTCGATACATAATGCGCCCTGACCGACGGCCGGGAGCATGATGTCTTCATCCAGATATTCGGTGATCCTGTTTTCAAACCCCAGACGTTTGATTCCGGCAGCCGCCAGAATGATCGCGTCCAGTTGATCGGTCCCAAGCTTGTCCAGCCGCGTGCCTACATTGCCCCTGAGAGAGCGGATTTGGACATCCGGCCTCATATGCTTGAGCTGAGCCCCCCGGCGAAGACTGCTGGTCCCGATTCGGGCGCCATGGGGCAGCTGTAAAAAGCTCAGTCCGTTTCGGGAAATCAGCGCGTCTTTCGGTGTCTCCCGTTCAGGAATCGCACCGATGCATAACCCCGTCGGTATTTCCGCCGGCATATCCTTCATGCTGTGGACAGCCAGATCGACGCGGCCTTCCAGAAGCGCTTCTTCAATTTCTTTGATAAAAAGGCCTTTGCCGCCGACTTTGGCTAACGGGACATCCAGTATTTTGTCCCCTTTTGTTTTGATGATTTCAAGCGCAACTGTCAGGGATGGGTGTTGAACCATCAACTCGGATCTTACCCACTCGGCCTGCCATACTGCCAGTTGACTGCCTCTGGTTCCGATAATCAGTTTGTTTTTCATCAGTGTCCACAACTCCTGCAACTGCCGGCTGTACATCCCCTGCATGAAGACGAAGCGGCTGAAGACGAAAGCGTTTCACCCCCCCTGCCTTTATTGACAAAACCGCAGGTTGACATCAGTTTAGATACCGTTTTATTCTTACAGAAGGGGCAGGCCGCCTGATCTTTGCCAAGGACCAGAAATTCAAAGTCTTTTCCGCACCTGTCACAATGGTATTCATAAATCGGCATGATTTAATCCTTTTTTTACGTTGGTATTTTTGTGTAAAGCTTCGTTCGTTTGATTCCGGATGCACGCCACTGACAATAAGCATTTATCCGGTCAAGACAACCCTCGCAGCGGTTCCGGGCGTTGGGAGAACGGATCTTAACGCGTGCCCGGTCGGGGGACGCCGGGACTCTCTTCGATCTGCCGGATGTCATCAGCCGCATCATGGCCCAGTTCACTGGCTGCCCGGAATTCGGCTATCGCCTGTTCAGGCCGGTTCTGCTTGAGATAAAGACGGCCAAGCCGGTATCTGAATAAACCGTTTGAGGGTGATAATTCAATGCTTTTTTCGCAGAACATGGTGGCAATATCGATATTTTCGTCTTGAATGTCAAATAAATAGCCAAG
The DNA here is from genome assembly GCA_028704555.1 of Desulfobacterales bacterium. Taxonomy (NCBI): domain Bacteria; kingdom Pseudomonadati; phylum Thermodesulfobacteriota; class Desulfobacteria; order Desulfobacterales; species Desulfobacterales bacterium. Next base: position 15,890 of record JAQWFD010000009.1, on the reverse strand, counting down.
CGCAGAAAGGGAATCGGAATCGTTCGGATTGATTTTGACAGCCTTTTTATAAGCAGAGACCGCTTCGTCCGTCTGCCCCATCGTCAGATAGCATTCCCCCAGATACCGGTATACGGGAGCGGATTCGGATTTCAGCTCACTGGCTCTGCTCAGATAGGCGAGCGCCTTTTCAGGCCGACCGGTTTCAAGATAAAGCCTTCCGATCTGGAATTTGATTTCAAATATATCTTCTCCCATCTGTTCGGCTTTGAAATAGTATTCCAGGGCCTGTGCCTTGTTTTTTTTGAGCATATGAATCAATCCGGCATTATAAACAGGCATGACTTCCTCCGGAGCAAGCCGGATGCCCTCCTCAAATTCCATAAGTGCCTGGTCCAGATCGTTCAATACCCCGTAACAGACCCCCAGACTGTTATGAACATTGACATTGGCCGGATCGATCTGAAGCGCCGTTTTATATTCTTCGATGGCGGCGTTGATATCCCCGTTCTGATATAATTTATCCCCACTGATGTTTAAACTGACCGCATCAAATATCACTGCGGAGTCCGGGCCGAAAAATGTGGCATGGTCCAGGGCTTTTTCGGCGTTTTCAAGGATGTGCTCTTTGTTGAAACGGATCGTGGGGTAGGTTGCAATTCCGATGCTGACGCTTTGGCGCCAGTGCTGCCGGATGTGATCCTGGATGTGACCGGCAATTTTTTCGCATTCGCCGGGAGCGGTTCCCGGAAGATAGGCCGCAAATGTGATGCGGTTCAATTGTCCCCAGATCCCGTTTACCGGCTGGCAGATGGTATCAATGGACCGGGCGATATCAATAAGCAGTTTTGAATCCGGGTGGGTGACGGCGGCTTCGGGGTGCGGTGATCCGGTCGTATCGATCCGGATGATCATGGCAGTGAACGTTGAGACGGCGGCCAGATGCTCATCGGCATATTCGATAAAGGCCTGATCGGTCATAAGATCCGGAAAAACCGTGTTCAGTTCCTCCAGTGCGTTAAGTCCGCTTTGGCCGGTCTGCTGATCCGGCATGAGGGCATCGGCTTGATTACAGAGAAAGTCGCTGGTGGAACATCGGTGGTGATATACATTCTGCGGGTGTTTTAACATGATATCCCCTTGGCCAACAAGGTGGAAAAAGCGGTTTTAACGATGGGAAATTCATTATCCTGAACGGTTCTCAGATCCATGACAAATACATTCTCTTCTATCCTTCCGATGACAGGGGAGGAATACCTCCGCATAAATTCGGCAATGAAACCGGCGGATATGTGTTCGATCGTTATTCCGAGGCATTTGCTGGGAAGTTCGACCAGTGGCAGCGAACCACCTCCCACCCGTGAGGGTCGATCCAACCGTTGAATCTGCAGGCGGGGGTCGTCAATTTGCTCAAGCAGCTGAGCCAGTGTTTCGGCTTTGCCCTTCAGGGTGTCCATCGGCAGTGTCAGCATGCGAAGGGTTGGGATTTCACGAAGCGCTCTTTCAGGGTCTCTGTGCAGGCGAAGGGTGCTTTCAAGCGCGGCAAGGGTCAGTTTGTCGATTCTGAGCGCCCGGGTCAGCGGATTTTTTCCGATTTCCCGGATAATCTCTTTTTTTCCTGCAATGATACCGGCCTGAGGGCCGCCGAGAAGCTTATCCCCACTGAAGGTTACGATGTCGGCGCCGGTAGCCACCGATTCCTGAACCGTGGGTTCCCTGGGCAGGCCATAGCGGGAAAAATCCATGAACATCCCGCTGCCCAGATCTTCCATGACGGGGATATGCCGGGAGTGGCCGAGCTGGACCAGATCCCGGAGCGGCACTTCGGCCGTAAACCCCTGAATGGTGTAATTGCTGGTGTGAACTTTCAACAGAAGGCCGGTATCCTGATCGATGGCGGATTCATAATCTTTCATATGGGTTCGGTTTGTGGTCCCCACTTCTTTCAGGATGGCCCCGCTCTTGGTCATGACATCCGGGATGCGGAATGATCCGCCAATCTCCACCAGTTCTCCCCGTGATACAATCACCTGCCTGCCGGAAGCCATGGTTTCCAGGCATAACAGGACAGCCCCTGCGTTGTTGTTGACGACCATGGCCGCCTGTGCCCCCGTGATTTCACATATAAGCTCCTCGATGCAGTCGTATCTGAGCCCTCGTTTTCCGGTATCCAGATTGAATTCCAGATTGGAATACCCGGATGCGATGACGGCCATATGGGCAACGGCCTCGGGTGCCAGCAGAGATCGTCCGAGATTGGTATGAATCACGATGCCGGTGGCATTGACCACGTGCTTCAGATTGGGGGACATGTCCGCTGATACGGCAGATCTGACCGATTCGATAATGGCTTCATCGGTCAATGCGATGGATGAAACGGTTTCATCTCCGTGAAGAATGGCTGCTCTGAGCCGGTCAACAACGCGCCGTGCGCCTCGAGTCACAATGGATTTTGACAGCAGGCTCAGGTCCGGATCATTTTTTGACAGTTCAAGGATACGATCAATGCCGGGTAGCTGCTTTAACATTGCCTGTCGGGTCTGGTTCAGTTCCATAGGATAATGTCGTTTCGTATAAAAATCTGTTTTCTGAGCCGGACATCATCCCTCTCAGGCCAGCTGAAGGGATAGATGCCAAGGGTGAATGCCGCTGTGAAGCGGGCTTCCGGTTTATCCGTTACCCGGTTCTCAGTCCCGATGAAATTGTCGTCGGGTTCGGTCCATCTTAAAAATCCGTCCGTTTATTTGCCGATCCGGAAAAAGGCTGTAAGGCATGTCGGGGGATGAGATCAATCGTCTCTTCCAACTGTGAAATGGAAAGACCGATCATCTCAAGGCGTGATGATAAATGTTGAATGCCTATACGTTCCAGTTCCAGACCGGTATTGAATCTGGACATCAGCAGGTCGGCAAGATATACGATATGGGTCAGAATGGTGTCATTGCCGGATTCCTCAGGATTGTGATGATAATAGATCGCCTCCTTTAAAGATTCGTGAAATTTCCATTGGTCGGCCAGCCGGCGGCCCACTTCGGTATGCGTGATACCCAGGATATGATGTTCAGTGTCCAGAATGTCGGATTCTTCCATGAGTTTCCGATAAAACAGCGGATGCGCCGCTACGATGTATTGATCCAGCACCACTTTGCCGATATCATGAAGGAGTCCGGCCGTATAGGCGACGGACGGGCTGGCCTTTCCCGTGGCCTGAGCTATTTTTCCGGCGACAGCCGCGGTCCCGATGGCGTGATAAAACAATCCGCCTTTACACAGAGAATAACCCATATCGCATTGGTTGAATAATTGCTTGATGGACAGCGCCAGTACCGATTGAACCAGAAAATCCTGTCCCATGAGGACCAATGCTTCATCCAGCGATCGTATTCTGGATATCGTGGGAAACATCACGGAGTTGCAGAATTTTAATATTCTGGCACTGATCACCTGATCTTTGCATATTTCTTTGGCCACCTCATCAATATTGTATGCATTCCGGTTTATCAGCCTCATTACTTTCAATGCAATCTGAGGGATCGGCTGAAGTGTTTTGATGACGCGATCAATGTCGTTGGATGCCGGCGGTGAGATGTCACGGGGTGGAGCCGGATAGTCGTGAATTACCGGGTCGATCAGGGGGGTTAAACTGTGCATATTCAGACCGAGACAGCAGGTGAATCCCCCGCCGGTTTCAGAGGCCTCGATGCGGATATGCTCCTCTTCGAGAATCTGCATGACAACTTCTGCCGTCCGGCCACCGATATCCAGTGCCAGGTCCTGCTCGTTTACCTGGCCGACAAGAGCCCCTCCCGCAATGCAGGCTGTCAGGTGGTCCCGATCCGCTCCCGCCTCATACAGGGCCTCGAGGAAGAGAGGGAGTCCGGTAGAGGCATATTTTTCAGGCGAGTCAAAGGTGCTGGCGGCAGATACAGGGGCCGGAAGCAGCAGGTGTATCAATCCCCCCACGCCGGCCCGGGTGTCATATAATGCAACCCCTACGCAGGTTCCCAGATATGCCTGAAGCAATGTTGAACTTTTTTTGCCCACATAATAACTTCCGGCAGGAATATGATATCTTTTTAGTTTTTTCATAACGGGTATCAATGATGTCCGGTTAGGTTTTTGCATGTGCGAATAATTTTTCGTGTTCTTTGAAAATTTTATCATCAACCTGTGAATGCGTGCCGTACAATTCATTACGAATTGTGGCGCGAAGTTCCCGTACTCTTTTAATGGAGACCGGTTCGTTGAATTTTGTCCGGCAGTATATAGCCATCAGCAGATATGTGATCAATCCGCCAAGGATTTGTACCATCAGGCCGTATTCGCTTCGAACAATCAGATGATATACCTTCAGATGCTTTTTCCACCATTTAAAAAACGTTTCGATTCTCCATCTGAGTTTGTATGCTGTGGCAATTTGCTCAGCTGTAAGATCATGTCGATCAGTAGCAATAAAATATTTAACGCCATCGATTTTGTAGCCGACAACCCGAACGGATTTTTCAGATTGGTTGATTCGCGGGGTTCCCAGAAGAACCACAGAGTCATAAAAGACATAGCTGTCTGGATCGACAGGATTTTGCTTTACGACAGTTCGTGTTGTCTTAATTTTGATTCTGCAAATAAAATGTTTGCCATCTTGCTGAAGAAGATCAAAATCCTTATGACTTTGGTATCCGCGATCCATAACGCCGGTTTGACCCGGGGAAAGAATGCGACCGACAAAGGGACGTTCCGCACCGTTGCCGTTTGTGAGATACACTTTATTAGGAATGCCTCGATTGATATCAAATCCAAAATGCCCTTTGGCTTTTTTTGAGCCTTTCCGGTAATCAGCCCAATACATGGACAAGACCGCATCAATTAATGAACCATCAATGGCAACAAGATCACCGAGTTCTTCAAAGTCTTTAGGCAAAACACCATGGGCTTGTTTACAGAGTTGTTCAAAAACAAATTGCAGCTGTTCAAGACCGCGAGTGTTTTGAATTTCGAAAAAGCTGCTTTTACCGATACCGTTTTCAGGGGCAATGTGTTGTTTGGCAAATTCATCTTCAGCAAGGTCCTGGATTAAATGACGCCCGGATTCATGCTCCTGTAAATGGAAATATATAATAGTTTTCAACTGATCTTCGAAGTTCATTTTTAACGGTCGATCTCCTTTGGATAAAAGCTCTGGAGCATAAGGTAATACTTTGAGCATCGGTAAAACAAACGAATAAAAGGTTTTAGAATCAATTTTTTTCTTGGGTGTTTCGATTGGGTGCAAAATATTTATATCTCCTTGTTATTATTATTTATTCTAACAAGGAGGCGCGAAAAATTTTTTACCCTGTATGTCAAGAAAAAAATGATTTAGATGATAATTTTTTCAGCACGTTACATGCAAAAACCTAACCGGACACTACTGAACGGGTATATAAGATTAACAAAAAAAAGCATTTAAACAAATGCTTATAGCATCTAAAATTTGTCTATTTCAACAGATTTCTTTGCTAATCTTGATTGGAAGGCTTTAAAATCCTTGTCGGAAGCGATATTCGTGTTTGTTATTGAGACCGGTATGGAATATATTTTCGTTATCGACAGGTGCGGGTTTATCCGATTATTCAGGCTGAATGATCCATATCACAGAACGGTTACCGGCCGGTCGGTGAACCATTAGAAAGCCGAATTGACTGAGAACCAAGGGCCGGCCGTGACCCTAAACCAGAATGGATTGCCACAATCCGCTCTCATGGAGGACTGTGAATGAAATGCGCTAAAGATTATATCATTTTCCCATTGGATGTACCCTCGGTTACCGAGGCCCGGCAGTATATTGAACTGCTTTCAAGCCACGTCGGAATGTTTAAGGTCGGACTCGAACTGTTTATCCGGAGCGGACCCGATATTATCAAACAAATCAAGTCTGCGGGAAATGCCGGGATTTTTCTGGATTTAAAACTTCATGACATACCGGCTACTGTATCCCGGGCCATGCGGGTCATTGCCGGCTATGGCGTGACGTTTGCCACGGTTCACTGCGGGGAATCTTCGAAGATGCTGGAAGCTGCTGTCGCCGGGGGGGGCGGAAGTGTCGGTATCCTGGGCGTGACCGTATTGACCAGTATTTCAAAGGAAGATATACGGGATTCCGGGTTCAGGGAAGAATTTTCAACGGATCTGTCAACGCTGGTGATCAAACGCGCGCTCATGGCCAGGGCCGCCGGCTGTTCCGGCGTGGTCTGTTCGGGTCAGGAGGTGCAGATGATCAAGCCGGTTCTGGGAAAGGATTTTGTGACCGTGACCCCCGGAATCCGTCCGGCCTGGGATTCGGTGAAAGCCGATGACCAGCGGCGTATCACCACACCTGCCGAGGCAATTCAAAACGGGTCGGATTATCTGGTGGTCGGAAGACCGATTCGGGATGCCGCAGACCCAAAGGATGCGGCTGACAAAATTGCGGAGGAAATCGATTCTGTTTTAAGGAAAGAGGAACCCTGAAATTCTAACATGGTCGGGCGGTCAAAAAGACCGCCCGATTAAGGAGCAAAAAAAAGCCTCGCCATCAAAACCACCAGAATGACAGCAGTCAGAAAAAGCGTAAATACCATCTGCTCGGTATTAAACCGTTTCATCCATCACCCCGTCACCCCTTTTTTAACCCTATTCTTTATCGAGCCCGAACGCGGTGTGCAGCACGCGTACCGCCAGTTCAGCATACTTTTCTTCGATAAGGCATGAAATCCGGATCTCCGATGTGCTGATCATGATAATGTTGACGTTTTCGTTTGCCAGTGTCGAAAACATTTTTGACGCCACCCCGGAATGGCTTTTCATGCCGACCCCGATGACAGACACTTTGACAATATTCTTGTCTCCCATCACTTCGCTTGCCCTGATTTTTTTTGCCACTATTTTTCCAATTTCCATCGCTTTGTTGAATTCGGTTTCAGGGACAGTGAACGTCAGGTCGGTAAGCCCGCCAGGCTGGGTATTCTGGATGATCATGTCGACCACGATGCCGGCTTCGGCAACCGGTGTAAAAATTTTGGCGGCAATGCCGGGTTGATCCGGAACGTTTTTCAACGTAATCCGGGCCTCGTTTTTATTATGCGTGACAGCAGAAACGACCAGTCGTTCCATGTCTGAATCTTCATCCACAAGCATGGTTCCTTCCTCCTCACAGAATGATGATTTTACGTGAACGGTCACATTATATTTTTTTGCAAATTCAACGGAGCGGATCTGCAGAACTTTTGCTCCCAGACTCGACATTTCCAGCATTTCGTCGTAGGAAATCCGGCTCAGTTTCATGGCTTTGCTGCAGACATTGGGATCAGCCGTGTATACGCCATCCACATCCGTATAGATTTCGCAGGTGTCCGCCTTGATTGCTGCGGCGATCGCAACAGCGGACGTGTCTGATCCGCCCCTGCCAAGGGTGGTAATGTCCCCATCTGAATCGCAGCCCTGAAATCCGGCAATAATGGCAATCTGGCGCTGGTTGGTCAGCTCTTTTATGCGCCGTGCCCCGATTTCAAGAATCCGGGCATTGCCATGCGCGGTGTTGGTGATGATGTCCGCCTGACAGCCCAGAAGGGATTTGGCAGGATAGTTCATCGAATTGAGGGTCATTGCCAGAAGGGCGATCGTGCTCTGCTCACCTGTAGCCAGCAGGACATCCAGTTCCCGTTTTGCCGGTGAATCCGTTATCTTGTAGGCCATATCCATCAGACTGTTGGTAACTCCCGCCATCGCGGATAAAACAACCACCACATTGTGACCCTGATCATAGGTTTTTGCGATCCGTCTGGCAACATTCCGGATACGGTCCAGATCCGCTACGGATGTGCCGCCAAATTTTTGAACAATTAGACTCATGTTAACCCCTTAACAAGTGGATTGTATTTTTTTATCGTACAGTGTCCCGGCATCGGCCTGTTTTTTTGAATGATTTATAAAAAGCTCCGGTAACGGAGACTGCCTCTGTTACCGGAGCTTGGCTATGATTGCTTCGTGACAGGACTGGTTTTTCTGTCAGGTTCGGATCTTCACGGTGTTGAAATTTAAAAATAACGATCTGCCTTATCAATGGACATGATATGCAGATTCAAGTTGTATTAGCAAATCAATGGCATCCTGTCCATAGGCGGTTATCCGGATTTGTCTTGAATCGTCTTCCAGAATGGTTAAATCAATCGAGACGTAATCCGATGGGACATCCCCGCAGAGTTTTTCGGCCCACTCGATCGCAACGACACCGTCACTGTCTAAAATGTCATAAAGTCCGATCGATTCAAAATCGTCCGGACCTGACAGTCTGTACAGGTCAATATGAAACAGGGGGCAGCGTCCGGGATATTCATTGATCAGGGTAAAGGTCGGACTGGTGATATAATAGTCGTCCGCCACTGCGAGCCCTCTGGCCAGTCCTTGAACAAACGTGGTTTTTCCGCTGCCCAGATCTCCCGTGAGAGCGATGACGGTACCGGCTTTCAATAGTGAACCTGCCTTTTGCCCCAGTGCCTGCGTTTCATCAAGACTGCGGGTGATGATCTGAATCTGTTTGGTCGGTGCGATATCCATAAAAAGTCAGTCGTGAGCTTTCAGTCAAATGGGTTGAGCATTTTTTACAGAGCGTTTATCAGATCGATCATTTCCTTGACGGCCTGCTCCATCCCGACAAAGACCGCTCTTGAAATGATGCTGTGGCCGATACTGAATTCATCGATTTCGTCCAGTCCTTTGAACGCCTTGATCGTATCGTAATTTATGCCATGACCGGCATTGACTCCGAGTTTGAGCTTGTGGGCAAGCTTGGCGGCATCGACAATCTTTGAAAACGCCAGGGTCCTTTTTTTCAGTGTTGCTGAATCGCAAAATTCTCCGGTATGGATTTCAATCATACTGGCGTTGATCTGATGTGCCAGTTTGATCTGGTCCGGATCGGGGTTGATGAAAATGCTGACCGGGATTCCATTGTTTTGGAGGGTATTGACTGCTTCAGCGATGACGTTGTGATGTACAACAAGATCAAGTCCGCCTTCGGTGGTTAATTCCTCCCGCTTTTCCGGTACCAGTGTAACCAGGTCCGGTTTTATATTCAATGCGATTCCGATCAGTTCCGTCGTCGCTCCCATCTCCAGAATCAGTTTGGTCTGAACCACATCCCGGAGTATCCTTACATCACGGTCCTGGATATGACGCCGGTCTTCCCGTAAATGAACCACTATGCCGTCTGCCCCTGCAAGTTCCGCAAAAATGGCCGCGCCTACAGGGTCAGGGTAACTTCCTTTTCTGGCTTCCCTCAATGTTGCAATATGATCAACATTTACAGCTAATCCAGCCATTGATTAACCTCCGTCGTTCAATAAAAAATATTAAATAATGACCACTTCGTCTACGGGGCAAATATAGCGAATCAGTCGATGTGATCGATAAGTGTCAACAGCGCCGAACTTTTTTCATCCATTTGTTGAGCATCAGATTCGGAATCGATATGATCATAGCCAAAAAGGTGGAGTATTCCGTGCACAAGAAGCTGCATAAACCGTTGTTCCATATCTGTTCCCGATTCCTGGCCTTCCCGCTGGGCTGTTTCCACTGAAATGACGACATCACCCAGAAGATGAGGGGTTATATCCGAAAAATCGCCCTCTCTCATGGGAAACGCTATGACATTTGTGGGGCCTTCTCTTTGCAGATATTGCCGGTTCAGCGGTGTGATCTGCATATCATCCACGATCAGTATGGACAGCTCGCCTTCAGGACAACCCAAGGCGTTTAAGATGACTTTGGCCTTTTTTTTGATCGTCTCCGGATGTATCTGGAGTTTGCTTTGGCTGTTGTTTATCAGTATGGCCATCTTTTACCTTTCCGGTTATCGGTACGATGCTTTCCGTGTATTCTATTCTGTGGTGATGGATTCCGTTTAATATGGTGTGAAAACTTTTGGCGATCAGGTGCAGATCTTTCAGGGTCAGTTCACAGTCGTCAAGCTGACCGTCAGAAAATATTTTATTGATAAGTTTTTGAACAAGTCCCTGTATCCTTGCCGGTGTCGGGTTTTCAAGCGTTCGGGAAGCGGCTTCCACCACATCGGCCAGCATGACCAGACCGGCTTCCCGTGTTTGCGGTCTGGGACCCGGATATCTGTAATTATCGATGTTGACCGCTTCCTTTCCTTTCAGCTGCTTGGCCTTTTCATAAAAAAAACTGATCAGGCTGTTTCCATGATGCTGTTTGATGGCATCGGTAATCGACTGGCCCAGTTTATATTTTTTTGCTATTTCCACGCCGTCTTTAACATGGGAAATCAGGATCAGGCTGGACATGGACGGGGCCAGTTTGTCGTGTTTGTTTTTGCAGTTAATCTGGTTTTCGATAAAATACAGCGGCTTTTTGATTTTGCCGATATCATGGTAATATCCGCAGACTTTGGCCAGCAGAGAATTTGCCCCGATTTCAGCTGCGGCGGCTTCGACCATGGTTCCGACGACCACGGAGTGGTGATAGGTCCCGGGCGCTTCGATCATAAGACGGCGTAAAATCGGACGCTCCAGATTGGCAAGTTCCAGAAATGTAATTTCGGTTGTAAATCCGAATGCGACTTCGATCAGAGGTGCAAGCCCCAGCGTAACAATGCCGGAGCCGACGCCTCCCAGAAAAGCAAAGCCGGTGTCCCACAGAAGTTTCAAGCTGGATATGTTGCCTGAATAAGTATTGATGACGATAGCCAGCACCATGTTGAGAACGCTTATTTTAAGTCCGGCCTGGATGATCATTTTGCGCTGCTGGCAGTGATGAATCCAGTAAGCCGCCATCAGGCAGCTGAGCAGCACATAGATGAAAACTTCAAAACGGTTCTGCAGTATGATTGCCGATCCGGTTGCAATCAGAATAGAAAAGGCCATGGCAACATCAATGCCCAGAAACATGCAGATCAGCATGGACGATGACGCCAAGGGAATGCCGAAGATAACGGATGACATGTGCGGGGAAAACTCTGTCGCCCGGTTGAACGATATGGAATACGATGGCACAATTTCAGTGATAAAACAAAAAAGGATAAATATGGTGGCGATAAACAGCAGATTTTTGTTTGGCTGAGTGTTGAATTCCTTCTGGTGACTGAAATATACAAAATAAAATATATTGAACAGACACAATATGATGCCAGCGGCACCGATCACATTTGCAACCATCTGGTTCTGGTTGATCTGATCCTGAAGCGAGCCCAGCTTCAACAGCTGCATTTCCGTTACCCGTTCGCCTTCACGCAGGAGCATCTCGCCCGCTTTTATCTGATATAAAATGGGTTTGACGGCTCCTGCCGCCTGCTTTTTCCGTTCCTCGGTTTCGCTTCTGTTCATCGTGATATTGGGCTGAATCAGCGATTGGGTAAAATCTACGACCAGATTCCTCAGATTGTAATTCAGCTCCTTCATCAGGGGCTGTCCGATGATTCTGACCATTGCTTTGGATTGATCAAGGCTGTATAAATGCTTAAGTAAGAATTGCGTTTTTTCCGATTTTGATTCCAGATTTCGTAACGTAATCCCTTTGTCGGCTTCTTTTAACAGAAGTTCCTTGTTTGAGACGACCCCGTTATCCAGAATATCCGCAAGAAGCTGGGCAATAAGCTGGGGAATTTCTTTTGGAAACCGTTCCTTTTCCAGAACCTTATAGGCCCCGTCATTGACCGGCAGGCCGAGTTTGCCTTCAAACGCCTCTTTCATCTGCAAGATCTGATTATGGTTCGACAGGTTACTTTCGGTATCGCCTGTGGACTCTGCCGGAGCTTCCGTTGAATTTTCCGGGGAAGACGGGTCGTCAGAATCGTAAACGGATCTCACAAGGCTGAAGGCCTCATCGAGATTGCGGGCCAGTTTATCGGAAAGCGTTGTATCATGATCATAAACTGTCAGAACAGATTCAGCCGCCTGTCTTCTCTTTTGTTCAGTAGCTGTGGAGTCTTCGATAAAAAAATCTTTCGGGGCCTTGATATCCCGCTCCACGACATCGCCGATAGAATACGAATGCTTTGTGATTACAAGATTCGGGTAATTGAGAACCGTAAACATCAGGGTGACCGAAATCAGGATAATCCAGCGAATGCAGGTGCTGTTACACACAAAATCGGTCAGGGGCTCTTTATACTTTTTCATGTTCATATTCAAAAACCAGCGTGGATATACATTAAACTGAGTCAGAATTTATGGGGTTTGCCCTTGCTTGCTTCCAGGTCTTCATATGCCTTGATGATTTTCTGGACCAACCGATGGCGGACAACATCTGATTTCGTAAAGAAGATAAATTGTATCCCTTCAATTTCCTGAAGAATATGCATTGATTCTATGAGCCCGGAAGGCCTGTCTGATGGAAGATCGACCTGAGTAATATCCCCTGTGATAACAGCTTTGGAATTGTATCCAATCCGTGTCAGAAACATTTTCATCTGCTCGGTGGTTGTATTTTGAGCTTCATCGAGAATGATAAAGGAATCGTTCAGCGTACGTCCCCTCATGAACGCCAGGGGGGCGACTTCAATAGTGCCCTGTTGCATCAGACTTGAAATTTTCTCAAATTTCATCATGTCATGAAGGGCGTCATAAAGAGGCCTTAAATACGGATTGACTTTTTCTGCCAGATCTCCCGGTAAAAAGCCAAGCGATTCACCGGCTTCCACCGCCGGGCGTGTCAGAATAATTCGCTGGACGATTCCTTTCGACAGTGCGGACACCGCCATGGTCATCGCAAGATAGGTTTTCCCGGTTCCGGCCGGCCCGATGCCAAAGACAATATCATTTTGCCGTATTGCGTCGATGTAATCTTTCTGCGCAGGGCTTTTGGGTGTTATAAACGTTTTCCTGGCCGTAAGGTACACCTTGTCAAGAAAGATTTCTTTCAGCTGTGCCTTGTTATTTTCGCTTAAAATTTTTACGGCATAATCCACATCCCGGGGAAACACCGGATATCCCTCATGGATTAAGTGATAAAGTTGATTCAGTATGTCTGCGGCAAGTTCGGATACGACCGGATCTCCCTGAATGAAAACCGTATTTCCCCTGGCGTGGACGCTGATATCCAGTGCGTCGGAAATCAGTTTTAAATTGCCGTTTCGTTCTCCGAAAAGCTGTCGTGCAATTTCGATATCTGAATATGTCAGCTTGATGCTGTGGTTATCAATAAGTTCTGTCATGATGCTCCGATACAGGCGTTGTCCGTAAAAAACGACTGAGAATGATCGAGGAGTCTGTTTAACGTAAAATACATGTTAACAATTTAACTCTCAGGAAAATATTTGGCAATACATACCATAACTGTTTCTGTGATTGCAAACCTCAATTTGTTGTTTAAATCGGATAAAAAATGCGTTTCGTGGCCCCTGGTTTTTTGGTAAAAAACACCTTGACTCAATCCGCCTGCTGCTATTAGAGTGATTTTCATTCATAAATGACCTTTTCGAAGTCTGCGCTTGTCTGTTAAAGTTCTGCGGTAATGTCAGCAGATTGATTGACCTCGGGTGAAAATTCTCATTTATGGATCGGTAAGATCGTAATATATGTAAACCGGTGTTCATACAGAGAATTTTAAAAACCTGTATCATTTCCGGAACGTCACCCACTGAAAAAAAGTTTTGTCAAAGATGTTGAGTCTGCCAGATAAAGAGGGAAAAAAATGAATCCGTTTGATATCGTTATAATCGTAATACTGGGGTATTGTTTGATCCGGGGAATATTCAGAGGGCTTATCAAGGAGCTGTCTTCGATTGTCGGTGTGTTCGGGGGGTTTTATGCGGCATACACCTATTACAGCCAGGTTTCAACGTATCTGGGGGAATGGATTGACAGCCGTACCTATCTGGATATCGTCAGTTTTTTAATCGTCTTCTGCCTGGTGTTTATTGTGATCAGCATACTCGGCGTTATCATTAAATATATTATGAATATCGCCTTTTTGGGTTGGATTGACCGGATTTTCGGGGCGGTGTTCGGGGTTCTGAAAGGCGTGCTGATCGCCTCAATTCTATTGATTATTCTTACGGCATTCCTGCCCCCGAATGTCCGGATTGTAAAAAATTCCAGATTGGCGCCTCATGTAACCAGCATATCCGAGCAGATGGTGTTGATTGTGCCGGAAAAAATGAAGCAGAATTTTGTCGGAAAAATCGATGAAATTAAAAAAGAATGGGAAAAAAGCCGTTGAGAGATAACGAACATTATATAGACCGGTTAACCGGATTGATCGAAACCCTGAGGGGAGACAACGGGTGTCCATGGGATAAAAAACAGACGTCCAAAAGCATGGCGCTGTATCTGAAAGAGGAGATGTATGAACTCTTCGAAGCGATAGAATCCGGCAGTCCGGAAGAAATATGCGAGGAGCTTGGGGATGTGCTGTTTCAGGTCCTGTTTATTGCCAGAATTTATCAGGAAACGGGTTGCTTCAGTATAAGGGATGTTGCCCGGTTGAACTGTGAGAAAATGATTTCGCGACATCCCCACGTGTTTGCCGGTGATAAGGTCGACAGCGTGGAGCAGATTAAGCAGCGTTGGCATGAGATAAAGCGAACCGAGAAAAACCATGCCGCTCATCAATCCGTTCTGGATTCGATTCCTTCCAGGCTTCCGCCGCTGATGAGGGCATACCGGGTTTCTGAACGAGCCGCCAGAACCGGTTTCGACTGGGATGATATGCCGGAAGTACTGCATCAAGCCGAGAACGAATGGGATGAATTCAAGGATGAACTGAAACAAAGCGGGCCGGAAGGACCGGATGAAGGCCGGATTGCCATGGAATTTGGCGATGTGTTGTTTACACTCACCAATGTGGCCCGTTTTGCCGGAATTCATCCGGAAACGGCATTGATCGATTCCATTAACAAATTTGAAAAGCGTTTCAGACATATGGAAGAAAAAATTCTGAACAGTGGTAAAACCCTGGAGTCTGTTTCCCGGGCCGACAAGGAAGCGTTGTGGAAAAAAACAAAGGCAGCGGTTGGTTGAGGGCAGGTGGTGAATCCGGAGGAAAAATCAAATCGGGTTTTCCGGAAGCGGTGAAAGCCGTCAGATGAGGATTGAAATCCAAACTGCTTTTTTGAAGATTCAGAATGATCTGTCGTGTCAATCAACCTGTCTCTGATCTGATTCAGCGCTTGGACATACTGGCAGGACCGGGACGCAGTGATATTACAGATAACTTTTTTGATATGATCAAGCCCAAAAACTCAAATATCTGGCGTTTCATGACCCGCTGACCGGGTTGCTTAACCGGCGGATTATGGAAATGCAGCTGAAACGGGAGTTCAGTCGGGCAAAACGCTATGACGTACCGCTTTCTGTGGCCTTTCTGGATATGGATGATTTTAAGCGTATCAACGATGTCTATGGCCATGATCAGGGGGATAGTCTGCTGAAGCATGTTGCGGATAATTTGCTTCGGATGAGTCGTGAATCGGATATTGTCTCCCGGTTTGCGGGAGATGAATTTGTCGTTATTTTTCCCGAAACCGGCATGCAGAATGCCACAAATTCCATGAAACGGATTGAACAGTATTTTCAGGGCCATCCCATGGCCATTGGAGATGAGTCTATCCCCGTTTCGATGAGTTTCGGTATCGCTTCAACCGAGGAAGCCCATGTCACAAGCGCGGCAGTTCTTTTAAAAAAAGCCGATGAAAGATTGTACGAGGCCAAGGGCTCGCTTGAAGGCTCCCGACCGGGCGGGGATATACCGGGTAACCGTTAATGCGGCCGTATGTTTTTATTCACACCGGGCCGCCGTTATGACTGTCCGATGACGATTTGACCCTTCATTATCCCTGCAGCCCTTCATGTGTATACGGATACGGTATGTAGCATCAAGATAGCGTTACATTGTCAATATATTGTGACTAAAGTCATCTCTCAAACACAACTTTTGAT
>JAQWFD010000008.1 GCA_028704555.1 Desulfobacterales bacterium | reverse complement strand
CAAGAGGTCGGCCAACCGGTATGATGAGAGGTTTCCTTTGAAAGGATTCCTTATACTATCGGATTGACCGGCCTCTTTTTTTTGCACTTCGTTTTATGTCAATTTAAAAAAACTGGATCATCGAGTATATAGTTTTTTTTAGGTGAATCAACAAAATTGCTCTTAGGCGGTTGACCCCCACCTTGAATTTCTAATAATTCTCCGAAACGATACCAACACCAATTGTTAGGTAGATTGGGAAAAGGCAATTCATGCTGCGCGATATCTAAAAGTTTTGGTCTTTTGGGGTAAGCACCAGATATTTCTAAATTTTCTAAATAATTCTTAGCGAATTCAAACTCTTTGTGGGCGTTTTCATTTAGAAATTTTTCTGTCAAATCACCCTTTACAGCTAAATCGCGAACCATTGTGCATATTTGCTGCACCCCACCCGGCGCATTGGCGATATGCCCAAACTCGGCCAGAAATTGTTTGGCATCCATCAGTCGTTCTCCCCGGCATCAAAGTGTTGGGCCAGCGCAGCGGTCAGTTCATCCTTCAACTGGTTCTGGGTTTCCTCAATATCGAGCAGCAGCTTTTTGTATTTGGCCAGCAGTTCGTCCGGATCATAGGTTTGCGCTTCCGGCGCATTGGGGTTTTTAAGGTCCAGATTGTAGATGGGCCAGTAGATGCGATCACCTGCGGCCTGTTCGTCCTTGGCCTGTTGTTTGAGCGCTTCGGATTCGCGGCGCAGCTCGATGATTTCTTTTTCCACCGGCTCGCGGACCTCGGGTTCTTTCACTCGCTTAATAGAGTTGCGCAGTTCTTTGATGCGGTGGTCGATGTCCGATGCCTGGTTGTGCAATTCTTCGGCCTTGCTCCAGTGGGGTTGGGCCTTGGCCTTGGCTTTGCTCTTAATGGTCTTGAAGTCGATTTTCCAGGCGAATTCGCTCTCAACCCGGTCGGCAAAGTCGATCTCCTCTTTGCCCCACCAGTCCTTTTGGGCCTTGAATTCTTCCAGGCGAATGGGCTTGGTTTTACTGTAGCTTTTGTAGCCATCGGGATAGGGGTGTTCGTAAAACCAGATGGTTTCTGTGGCCTTGCCCTTGGTGAAGAACAGCAGGTTGGTCTTGATGCTAGTATAGGGGTTAAAAACGCCTTTGGGCAATCGCACGATGGTGTGCAGGTTACAGTGATCCAGCAGCCATTCCTTTATCCTGGCCTTGATGCCGTCACCGAACAGCGCGCCGTCCGGCAGCACCACGGCGGCGCGGCCGCCTTCTTTGAGCAGTTTGCGGCTGATCAGGGTCAGAAACATGTCGGCAGTTTCTCGGGTGCGCACGTCGGCCGGGAAACTGCCGCCCACGCCGTCCTCTTCCATTCCGCCGAAGGGCGGGTTGGTGATGACGCAGGTCACCTTCTCGCCTTGTGTCCACTCGTTCCAGGGTTTGGCCAGGGTGTTGCGGTGTTCGATCTGACTGGGCACGTCAATGCCGTTGAGCAAGAGGTTGGTGGTGCACAGGAGATGGGGCAATTGTTTTTTCTCGATACCGTGGATGCAGGCTTCAATGGCTTTTTGGTCCTCAGCGCCGGATTTCTCGCTGATCTGGTGGCGAAAGTGGTCGATGGTCGCCTTTAAAAAGCCGCCGGTGCCGCAGGCCGGGTCGAGCACCGTCTCACGTTTTTTCAGGTTCGGGTTGACCATCTGCACCATGAAATGGGTGATGGCCCGGGGGGTGTAAAACTCCCCGGCGTTGCCGGCGCTGCGCAGGTCGTTGAGTATCTGCTCGTAGATGTCGCCCAGGTGCTGACGAGTTTTAAAATCGTGGAAGTCGACGGCTTCGTCGAGCTTTTCGATCACCCCCAGCATCAGGGGGCCGGATTTCATATAGTTGTTGGTGTCCTCAAAAACTTCGCGTACGACTTTGGCTTTGGCGATGTTCGGATCGTTTTCCGCGCCTTCGATATTGAGTTCTTTCAAGCCGGGGAAAACTGTGTTGTTGACGTAGTCAATGAGTTCGCTGGCCTGGATCCGTGGTTTTGATTTCCCATTTTCATCTGTGATGTATTTGGCCCAGTTGCGCCAGCGGTAATCTTCATGCAGGGGAGACCGGTAGGTCTCGCCACGGTCAGCGGCGTCATCTTCCCACTCTTCCTCTCGCTGGTCGAAAACTTTTAAAAACAGCATCCAGGTAAGCTGGCCGATGCGCTGGGCGTCGCCGTCCACGCCGTCGTCTTTTCGCATGATGTCTTGGATTGATTTAATCGTACTGCTCAGGTTCATAGATCGTTCTCGCTATCAGGCGCTCTGTTGGCTGTAGAGGGCCTGCTCCAGTTCTGTCAGTGCTTGTGAATAATTGTCGGCTCCGCCGAATATGGCGCGCCGAATCTGGGTTTTAGTTCCGTATTGATCAAATGGAGGCAATTCCAGGATTTTAGAATCTTCGATGTCGCCGATACCATGATCGGCATATTTTTCCAGCAGTACTTCGAGTACGGCGCGGGCCGAGTCGCCGTATTTGCCGAAGTAGTTTTGCTTTTTGACATTGTTGGCGCGTTCCTGACGCGTCAGCGGCTTCTGGTCAAAAGCGATATGGGCGATGAGGTCGAATATGTCCAATTCATCCGCGTTGGGTACCGCTTTCTGTAACACGCTCAGTGGTATGCCGAGGGCGTTCAGCTCGTCGATCACCGCCTGTTTTCGCTCGGTCGTGGACCAGCGGCGCACAAAACCCTTCAGCGAGCCAAACTGGTCCTGTAGTGTCTTTTTGATCTCCTCTTTCAAATAGACGCGATAGTCCTCGGTGATCAGTTTGCCATCGGCATCCAGATATTGGGAGCGCTCAACGGCGGTGCTGACCGCCACGTCATCCAGGTAGTATTTGATGCGGCCACTGCCGACATCGGTGCTTTGGCTATCCAAACCGGTTGAGACCGGTGGATCGCAGAGTTCGGGTGTTTCGCCGACAACAGGCGGCCAGTTGGGGCCTGATTCCTCCGGCGGCACAACGGGTTCATCGGGTTTGGGTTCGTAGATAACAACGGGTTCACCGTCGAACAACGGATCGGCAAACAGGCGGGTAGCGCCTTTAAAATCCATGATGGTGAAGAAGAGTTTATGGTAATCTTCGCGAATTCGGGTGCCGCGTCCTATAATTTGTTTAAATTCCGTCATGGAATTGATGTTCTGATCGAGAACAATCAGCTTGCAGGTTTTGGCGTCCACCCCGGTGCTGAGTAACTTGGAGGTTGTGGCAATAACCGGGTAGGGCTCGTCATTATCCGTAAAATAGGAAACCTGTGCCTTGCCTTCGGCATCGTCACTGGTCATCCGCATGACGTAGCGGCGGTTCTGGGCGGCTTCAGGGATAAGCTTCACCAATTCCTGGCGCATGCGCTCGGCGTGATCCTGATCGTCACAGAAAACAATGGTTTTGGCCATGGGATCGGTGTTTTTCAGGTACTCCCAGACCCTTGCCGCCACCAGCTCGGTGCGCTTTTCCAACACCAATTTGCGGTCATAATCCTTGGTGTTGTATTGTCGCTGTTCAACGAGTTGGCAGTATTTGTCCGTCTTGCCTTTTTCGGGCGTATAACCCAACGCGTCCACATCGGTAACGATCCGTATAACTTTATAGGGGGCCAGAAAGCCGTCCTCAATGCCTTGTTTGAGGGAATAGGTATACAGCGTGTCGCCAAAGTAGGTTTTGTTGCTGATTTGTTTGGTTTCTTTAGGCGTGGCGGTCAGGCCGATATGGGTGGCCGCAGCGAAATAGTCCAATACCTCGCGCCAGGCGGAATCCTCGTCGGCGCTACCGCGATGGCACTCGTCCACCACCACCAGGTCAAAAAAATCAGCCGGGAACTGTCGGTATATCTGCTTCCATTCTTCCTTGCCGGTGACGGCCTGATAAAGGGATAAATACACTTCATAGTTTTTTTTGACCTCCCGATTGGAGATTTTATGCATCACTTCGCCAAAGGGGGAAAAGTCTTGCTGAATGGTTTGGTCAATGAGGATATTGCGATCGGCCAGAAATAGAATGCGCTTTTTCTTTTTTGCCTTCCACAGCCTCCAGATAATTTGAAATGCGGTGTAGGTCTTGCCGGTTCCAGTGGCCATGACCAGCAGAATACGATCCTGGCCTTTGCCAATGGCTTCTATGGTTCGGTTGATAGCGACGCGTTGGTAATAGCGCGGCTTTTTGCCAGTACCATCACTATAGTAGGGCTGTTCAACCAGCTGGACAATTTCAGGGCTATCGATTCCTTTCCATTGTTGATAGAGCGGCCACAGCTCTTCAAGAGAGGGAAATTGTTCCATTGCCAATTCGCGTTCGGTGGGCTGGGTCTGACCCGTAAGGTCATGAAATAAAAATCCATCGCCGTTGGTACTCAGTGCAAAAGGGACATCCAGCATTTCGGCATAGGACAGCGCTTGCTGCATGCCATGGCCAATGGAATAGATGTTTCGCTTGGCTTCAATAATCGCTATGGGTAGATTGGGGCGGGCATAAAGGACATAGTCCGCACGTTTGGGGCCACCTTTGGCATCTGGATTTTTCACCCTTGCTGCAAGTCTACCCCGTACCATGACGCGGCCATCGGTGAGCTTAACTTCTTCCCGAAACTGCGATTGCTGCCACCCCGCTCGCATAATGGACGGGGTGATGAATTTGGTGCAAATATCTCGTTCACTGAGTTGTTTTTTATCCATGTGCACCGAGCCCTGTTATTTTCTTCACAATGCCATCCGCGTATTTTCGGCAAAACGATACAAATAGGCGACCAGCCAGTCTGGATGGCGCCGTCTTGCTGTTTTCCCAGCGGTTCACCGTGGCAAAGCTGACGTCCAAAGCGTGGGCCAGTTCTTCTTGAGAGAGTACCCTTTGTTTGCGGCCTGCCTTTGCCAGTTCGGGAAAGTTCTCGAGTTGTTGAATCATTGTTCTTTCGACCGCTTGGGTGTAGGCATAGCTTTGCCGAGTACAACTCGACTCAGCCACTTTAAATTTTCAGGCAGAATATAACATTTGTTACGCGCTGTGCAATACAAAAGGCAGAAAAAAGGTGTTTAAAAGATTTGATTAACTCATTATAAATTCAGTTAAATATGCACGAATCAGCAAAAAATGGGGATATTGAACGGCGCAATATTTTCAGGGGCGATACGGGTCGAAACCGGTTCATGGAAAGGCTGGAAATCAGAGCCTCGGCAAAAAATAAATAAGTATTTAATTGCCAAAGCGAAAATGTCAATCTTACTCAGCGGCTCAAGCGAAGCGGGCGATGCGGATATTTTTTTTGTCAGGGTTCGTGGGAGATGAACAACTGCAACTGGAACGTTAAGATCGGAAAACACGTATTTATTGCGTACATTTGAAGAAATATCAATATAATAGCTTGATCCGGCCCTGGCGTTTATTTATAATATGAAGTTATTTTTGCGGGAGACTCAGCTTCAGACAGAAGAAGGAGCAGCATGAATATACGCAAGCGCACATGGGAGATAGTCGAAGTGGCGAAGCGAGGTGACACAGCCAGCCGTGCCTTTGACATCACCATCCTGACAATGATCTTTCTGAACGTTATTGCGGTAATTATTGGCTCAGTCCCGTCCATTCAGATGCGTTGGGGCGGGGCCCTGAACCTGTTCGAGATCGTATCGGTGATCGTATTTACGCTGGAATACATCTTGCGACTCTGGGCATGCACGGTCGATTCCCGTTTTTCAGGTCCCATCCGCGGCCGTGTTCGTCAAACTTTTCGGGTAGTGTCGATAATTGATCTTCTGGCGATCCTGCCCTTCTATCTTCCCTTGATCGGGGTGGACCTTCGCTCCCTCCGGGTTCTGCGGCTGCTTCGGATTCTTCGCATCGCCAAGATCGGTCGATACTACTCGTCGCTTAATCTGATCAAGAGTGTGTTCCGGTCGAATAAGGAAGAATTGGTTCTCACCTCGGTCCTGATGTGCCTGCTTCTGGTTGTATCTTCCACTCTGCTTTATTTCTGTGAGAACGTGGCCCAGCCGGATGTCTTTTCGAGCATTCCGGCGACCATGTGGTGGGCTGTCGCTACGCTTACCACCGTAGGATATGGAGACATTTACCCCATAACAATCATGGGGAGGTTCTTTGCAAGCATCATCGCTATCCTTGGAATCGGGATGTTTGCGCTACCCGCTGGAATCCTCGGTGCAGGTTTTGTCGAGGCCATCCAGGAATCAAAGAAATCAGAGCGGATTTGTCCGCACTGTGGAAAAGAGATCCGGTGACTATTTTTTTGGATATCCCACTGACTGTGAGAGGATGATCCGCTGATCAGCTCGCAGCATCATCACCCTGGCCAGGGCGGGCCTGTCGACCAACCCCCGCACAACAGTGGCCAATCCTTCGGAGGCGCAGTACAGGTAAATATTCTGGCAAATGAAGCCCGTGTCAGCGGCAGAATAGAAAGTTTTGTCGTCAACTTCCGCTTTGCCCATTTTCGAGAAATCCGCAACATAGACCAGGTTCACAGGTGCCTCCTGCACAAACGGCTGACGGCCGGTCAGCGCCCGGATGTCTTCCGAGAGAACCGGTTTTAACGCGTGCGCCTTTGCATCATAAAGGTAAAGGCCAGAGGCGGCAGCGACGTAGATGTCAATTTCCTGCCAGTTCATCGCAGATGGCGCGGTACGCTTTCCTGAGTCCGGCCGATTCACGCCAAACGCCGCCCAAAGCATATTGGAAAGCACCTGCTCGGGCAATTTTTCAGTGCTGAACGCACGCGAAGATTTTCTATCCTTCAACACCTGCATCAGCGGTCTTCCGGTGTCCAGCTGCGGTTCTGAAAGTTGGACCGGCTTGAATTCCTGCCCGGAAGCAAGCGTCGGGCTGATGAGCAAAACGGTCAGCGCCAGGCCAGCGGTTTGAAGCGATTTTGTGTTCATGACAGTCCTTCCTCAAGTTTGATAGACATGGATGTTATCACCAGTTTCCTGAACTTTTTCCCCTCTCTTCGTTTGTAGCCACCTGGCTTTGATGGGGTCAAGTAAAAACGGACACTACGCAAAGCCGCAAAGATTTCAAACATTATTTTTGCGCCTTCGCGCTGTTGCGTGAAAAATATTTTTTTGCTCTGTGATTTCAGCGCCTCAAGCGAAGCGGGCGGTGTGAATATTTGTTCTGCGCGAGTCAGATTTTTATCGCTTTGGATTTCGGGACAGGCGCTGTCATAAAATTTTTCTATTTCTTACATCGCCCTTATCGATATTATCATTTTGACAAAAGCAGGCATTTTCTATAGCAGTAAAAAAAACTTTAAAAAACAAAGGAGATTCGTCAATGAAAAAAATAATATCCCGGATGGGCCTGAACATGTATTCAGGGGTCATGATCATCGCAATGATATTTATTTCCGGTATGATTTCGGGTGCCATGGCTACCGGTTTGGAGGACTTTGCAGGGGAAAAGGGAACCATCAGAATTTCCGGAGGAACCGCCCATATCCCGGTTTTAAAAGAGGTTGCCAGGCGCATCATGACAAATAACTCAAATATTCAGATCAGTATTGCCGGAGGCGGATCGGGTGTCGGAATCATACAGGTCGGTGAAGGCCTGGTCGATATAGGAAATACCGGCCGGAAACCCACGGATGAGGAAGTTGAAAAATATGCGCTCAAGATGTTTAAATGGGCAATCGATGGCGTTGGCGTCGTGGTAAATCCGAAAAACAATGTGCAGTCGATGACAAAGGTCCAGCTGGGTGATATTTTTTCCGGGAAAATCAGTAACTGGAAAGCCCTGGGCGGTCAGGATAAATCAATTAATGTCTATACCCGCGACAGGGCAAGCGGAACACGGGATGTTTTCTGGAAAAAAGCGTTGAACAAGGCCGAGATTACTCCGGGAGCCAATATCGTGGTGTCAAACGGAGCGATGAAGACAGCGGTTTCCAATGACCCGTATGGCATCGGATACGTGTCCGTCGGGTATATTGACAGCAGTGTCAGCCCTGTATCACTTGATGGCGTCGTTCCGACCCTTCAAACCGTCAGAGAGGGAACCTATACGGTTTCCAGGGGATTGTACAGCAACACCAAAGGCGTGCCGACCGGGTTAATTGAAAAGTTCATCGATTATCTGTTCAGTGCCGATGGACAGAAGATTGTTTCCGATAAGGGGTTTGTTCCTGTAAAATGATGAGGCGGTTGAACATTTCAGAAAAATTTTTTCTGTTTGCTGCTGCCTTCAGTGCGTTTTGTACGCTGTTTGTTTTTGTGTTCATGGTATGGCTGGCCCTTCCCGTTTTTCGGGGAGGGCTTTTTTTTCAAATTCTGACGCGCCCCTGGCTGCCGGATCAGGGCGTGTACGGCATTTATCCCATGATTGTCGGAACCGGTGCCATATCGCTTGCCAGCGTTGTCTTTGCCTTTCCGCTGAGTTTGGGGTGCGCGGCCTTTATCAGTGGCCTGGCTCCGGAACGGATCGGAGCATATCTCAGGAAAACCGTCCGGTTCATGACCGGTATTCCAACGGTTATTTACGGTTTTGTGGGGGTGTTTCTTCTGGTTCCGGTTGTCCGGGAATGGTTTGATGGCGGCTCCGGCTTGTGTATTTTGTCAGCAAGCATTCTTTTAGCCATATTAATTTCGCCGACGATGATTCTTTTTTTTACAGACAGCTTTGACCGGGTCCCCCGATCGTATCTGGCCGCAGTGGATGCGTTGGGCGGCAGCAAGGTCCAAAAGATGCTTTACGTGGTTCTGCCGTATGCCCGGCAGGGGGTTTTGACCGGAACGGTCCTGTCGCTGGGCCGGGCCGTGGGAGATACCCTGATTTCGTTGATGATTGCCGGAAATGCCGTTGCGGTCCCCGGCTCGATTCTGGATTCGGCAAGGACGTTAACCGCTCATATCGCCCTGGTTATTGCCGCTGATTTTGACAGCATCGAGTTCCGGACTATTTTTGCCTGCGGCATCGTGCTCTATGGATTTACAACACTGATTGTGCTGCTGGTTCAGGCGCTGGGATCCTGGTCCCGGAAACCCATGAGGAAACATCATGATATCCGGTAAGCTGGAAAAAATCATCATCGGCTACTGCTGGATCTGTGCGGGTGTTATTTTTTCGACGGTGATCCTGCTGGTCGGTTATTTGATTGTAAAGGGCATTGGCACGGTGGGTTTACCCCTGATATTCGGGGAAACAGATCCGCTGGATGCGATCTTATTAAGAAAACAGGTTTTCGATGGGCTTTTTCCGGCCATGGCAGGTACGCTGGCGCTGATCATACTGTCGGTATCGCTGGCGGTGCCTGTCGGAATTGCTGCAGGAATTTACATGGCCGAATACTGCCGGGGGCAGGTCAAACAGATGTTCAGCCTCATGTTTGATATTCTGGCGGGTATTCCTTCGATCGTGGTAGGGCTTTTTGGCTTTTCAATATCGGTATTTCTGCATAAGTACGTGTCTGCCAATATCTATCCCTGCCTGTTGATATCCGCTCTGGCCCTGGCGTTTCTCGTATTGCCCTACCTGATCCGCACCACCCAGATTTCACTGGAAAGCCTTCCGGCAACCATTCGTTTGACCGCGCCGGCATTGGGTGCAACAAAGCTTCAAAATATTTTTTATGTGCTGATCCCGCGGTCGCTGTCCGGTATTATGAGCGGTGTTATCCTCGCCATTGGCAGATGTGCAGAAGATACGGCCGTCATCATGATGACCGGGGTGGTTGCCACTTCAGGCGTGCCGAAATCTTTATTTTCAAACTATGAAGCGCTTCCGTTTTATATTTATTATATATCTTCTCAATATGCGGATCAGCAGGCGCTCATGAAAGGATATGGCGCTGCAGTGATCCTTCTGGTCATTTGTGCGGGTCTGTTTATAATGGCATACGGGATCCGGAGCCGGTTGAGCGAAAAGGCATTTTCTGAAATATAAGGTAAAGAAAATCCCATGATAAAAATAAACATTTCCCGACTGTCGTTTTTTTATGATAATGATTTGATTTTAAACGACATTAATATGGCGATTGAAGAAAATACGGTTACAGCCGTCATCGGGGCTTCGGGGATGGGTAAATCCACGTTTCTGATGGTGTTCAACCGGTTGTGGGAAAGCATTCCGGGGGGCGGAATGACCGGCGGGGTAAAAATTCGGTTCGGAGAGGACTTTTGTGATATTTACAGCTCCTCGTTTCCGCTGGCACAGTTGCGCCGCAAGGTCGGGATGGTCTTTCAGGTACCCAATCCGTTGCCGATGAGTATTTTTAAAAATGTGGCGTTTCCGCTGAAATTAGCCGGAATCAAAGATAAAGACCAGATTCGGGATAAAGTTGAGATGGCCCTGAAGCAAACATTTTTGTGGGACGAGGTCAAACACCGGCTTGAAAGTAACGCGCTGGCCCTGTCCGGTGGCCAGCAGCAGCGGCTGTGTATCGCGCGTGCGCTGATCCTTGACCCGGAGGTGTTGCTGCTGGATGAGCCCACCTCCTCTCTGGATGCATATGCCTGCTCGGTCATTGAAGAGCTGATTCTGTCTCTTAAACGCCAGTGTACGCTCCTGATGGTTTCCCATTATCAGGATCAGGTCAAACGTACGGCTGACAGGGTGCTGGAATTATCCGGCGGAAAATTTGTCTGATGGGGATGCCGACAGGGCTGATCAGCTGAAAAACCGGTGTATTCAGCAACGGTCAGTCAGCTGATCAACTAAATGGATAGTATGGGGGTGTCAAGTTATGATTGTTTTTTATCAGCAGGTTACAGCCTGATGGACGCTGAGCATGAGTATGTTGTAAAATAAAAGCCTCTTGCTTCTAATCGTTTGCCTCAAACGAAGTGCTCCTCAAGCGATAGCGCTCCTCAGTCCGCCCGAAAGGGCTCTCTTATCCCTGCCGGATCGGGGTGATGACAATATTGACTCTCCGGTTCATCGCATCATCTGAATAAATCGGCTGAGATTCACCATAGCCTACCGCCATAACTCGTCCGGGAGCAACTCCCTTTTGAATCAAGGCATTTTTTACGGCCTCGGCCCGCTTTAAGGACAGCGTCTGGTTATAGGTTTCCGAACCCTTTGCGTCCGTATGGCCTTCTACGGTGATGGTGGTTTGAGGATATGAATTCAATACATTGGCAACCCGTGCGATTTCCGAATCGGCTCCCGGTTTGAGCGTAGATGAATCAAACCCGAAGAAAATGTCGGATTTGAATGCGGCGGTAAGAACGTCCTGATTCCGTTGAATATTGGCAGCCTCTGATGAGGCCATGGCATTTCTTAACGCCTGCTCCTGCCGGTCCATATAGGCGGCGATCTGGTTGCCGGCCAGTCCGCCTAAGGCGGCACCGATTCCCGCGCCGATCAGGGTGCCTTTGGTATCCCGGCCGATAACCTGTCCAAGAATGGCGCCAACGCCTGCGCCGACGGCAATTCCGGTTCCGGTTCCCGTTTGTTGCCGGGAAGTGGTTCCTGCACAGGACATCAACGTTAGTAAAAACAGTGAAACGGTCAGTGAAGCGAGAATTTTATTCATTCTTATGGTTCCTTTTTGTTGAAAGTTGTAACGGATAAGGGTGACGGAAAAATATCCCGTTTCCGGGTGAACACTATCGCGCTGCGTTCGCGGGATGTCATATTCAACCGCGTCAGCGGCTGAGTTCTGTTGATCGCTTTGCCGCTGCGTCGATGGCCTGGATGATATGGTTTTTGACTTCATACTGATTCAGGATGTTCAATGCCGCTTCCGTGGTTCCGCCCGGGGATGTCACCTTTTTGCGGAGGGTTTCAGGGGCCTCATCCAGTTCTTCCAGAAGTTTGACGGCGCCTTTTACTGTCTGAATCGTTAGAATTCGTGCCTGCCCGGCGGTTAATCCAAGCGCGATGCCTGCCTGAATCATGGATTCAATCAGGAAAAAAACATAGGCCGGACCCGAGCCTGAGACCGCGGTAACCACATCCAGCATTTTTTCTTCAAATTCGATGACCTGTCCCATTGATTCCAGAATGGATCGGGCAAGCACTATATCTTCTTGGGTTGCATGGGCATTCATGCTTATTCCGGATATGCCGGCCAGAACCAGGGCAGGGGTATTGGGCATCACGCGAATGATCGGAAGCAGATTTTTCGAGGCGCTGTCCAGCGGAGCGTACAGGTCTGCCTCAATTTTTTTTATCGGAAACCCGGCGGCGATGGATATGATTAATTTGCGCTCGGAAATCCGATAGGTATCAGCTGCAGCAATTTGAGAAAGAGCAGCCGCAAGATGCTGGGGCTTGACCGCAAGAATAATGACCCTGCTTTCCGAAAAAAGGACCGTGTTGCTGTCGGCCGGATTTACTCCATATTTTTCGGTTATGAAATCGACACGTTCCTGATTGATGTCGCTGACAGAGATCAGCGACGGGGTGCAGATTTTTGACTGAATGATGGCCCCGATGATCGCTTCGGCCATGTTGCCTGCACCAATAAAGCCTATTTTTTTGTCAAGCATTGATACAAAATCCTCCTTTATGAATTGAACTGGAATTGTTTCACATAACAAATCGAAGCCTCGCCGGTCGTGTCTGTCAAACGGAGGTGCTGATTTGTAATTTTTTTTATTTGCTTCCTGGATGCGTTAATATAAAATATCGACGTCATTCAGGTATCGGTTTGATGAATTCAAGTGAAAATCCTTGACTTATTTTACAGAATATAATTAGTTTTAACAATTAAATCAAAGGATCAGAAAAAGTAATGCCTTTCAGGACAATTGAACGCATCGGTTCTTATCTCATTTTTGAAATATATATTGCAAGTTGCTGTGGCTGGAAGATCTGAAAAAGCGGTTTCAACTGCAACGGAGCGTATAAATTTTACAGATATTAATTCAAATGGGATATGTTGTCAAAACTTAATCAATATACGGTCGGTACGGGATAAGATTCCTGACCGCAGGAGAAGAGGCCCCTTATGTTTATTATCGGTTATTTTTTGATGGCAGCCGCGAAGGTCATCGACTTTGTGCTCCTTTTTTTCATGTGGATAGTCGTGGCCCGGGCAGTGTTGTCCTGGGTCAGCCCGGACCCGTTCAATCCGATTGTCCGGTTTATTCATAATGTGACAGAGCCGGTGCTGTACCCGATTCGAAGGTACCTGCCCATGGGATTTGCGGGGATTGATTTTTCCCCGATTATCGTGTTCATTGCGATTATTTTTTTCAGGACGTTTCTGGTGAACAGTCTTTTGAGACTGGCTCAGTTTTTATTATGACAGGGGTGGATGGTATCGCATGAAAATTACACCGTTAGATATACAGCAGCAACAATTTAAAGTCAGATTCAGAGGCTTTGATGTCCGGGAAGTGGATCTGTTCCTTGAACAGATGTCAGAGAATTTCGAAGCACTGCAGCGCCGCAATCAGGAACAGGCGGATGAGGTTGGTAGATTGAGCAATGAGATTCAGGGATATAAAAAACGCGAAGAAACATTCCGGCGGGCAATGCTCAATTCTCAGAAAATCCTGGATCAAATGAAGGAAAATGCCAGAAAATCTGCCGAACTGATCATCGCTGAATCAGAACTTAAAGCGGAAAAGATCCTCCACAAAGCACACAACCGACTGGCCCAGCTCCATGAAGATATTATCGAGTTGAAACGTCAGCGGATGCAGATAGAAGTTCAGATTCGATCAATTATTGATGCACATTCCAAACTGCTGGATATCGGGAACCAGGAAATGACTTCAATGGAAGAGCAGGATTCCAAGGTCAAACTTCTAAACCAGACGCAATAACTGTGGGGCGGACGCAAAACATTCTCATGAATTCGTTGCCGGGTTTTTTGTCCGTTTATGTTTCCATGCGGGCAGGACGGAAATGACAAACGCAGTATTTCAGGTTCTGTGTTGAAAATAAAAATATGAGACGCAGTCCTCATGAAAAACCGGCAATTTTTGTTCAAACACAATGCGAAGGGCCGGAACAGATTATCTTTTAAGCACGGAGTGATGAATGGCAAAAATAGATGCTTTTTTTAAATTGATGAATGAACAGGGGGCTTCAGACCTCCACCTTGTATCCGGTCAGCCACCCGCATTAAGGCTCAGGGGAGATATTGAGCGGGTAAAATATAAAGTTCTCGATGATGATGAACTCCGAGGCATGCTGTATGAAATTACTCCTGAAGATAAAGTCAAGGTTTTCGAAGAAACCGGCGATGTGGATTTTGGCTATGAAATTCCGGGCCTGGCCAGATACCGTGCCAATTTTTTTATGCAAAAAAACGGAATAGCAGCCGTTTTTCGGGAAATTCCCGGCATCATCCTGACGGCGGCTCAGCTGGGGCTGCCGCCGGTCATCCCCAAGCTGGCAATGCTGCCCAGAGGACTGGTTCTGGTGACCGGACCTACCGGAAGTGGTAAGTCCACAACGCTGGCGGCCATTATTGACGAGGCCAATGCCAAACGCAAGGATCATATTATTACGGTGGAAGATCCGATCGAATTTGTTCACCAGAGCCAGGGATGTATGGTCAATCACAGGGAGGTGGGGCTTCATACGAAAACCTTCAGCGCCGCCTTAAGAGGGGCGCTTCGGGAAGACCCGGATATTATCCTGGTCGGTGAAATGAGAGATCTGGAAACCATATCGCTGGCCATCGAAGCGGCCTCTACCGGGCATCTGGTATTCGGAACCCTTCATACATCCAGCGCCGCTAAAACGGTCGACCGGATCATCGAGGTGTTTCCTTCAGGTGAGCAGGCTCAAATCCGATCCACGCTTTCCGATGGCCTTCGTGCGGTCATTGCGCAGGTACTGTTCAAGCGGATTGATAAAAAGGGCCGGTGTGCTGCGCTGGAAATCATGATCGCAACCCCCGGTATCCGGAATTTGATAAGGGAGTCCAAAACGCATCAGATTAATTCCATGATCCAGACCGGGAAGAAATACGGGATGCAGCTTCTGGATGATTCAATCATGGAGTTGTACAATAAAGGATGGATCAGTGCAGATGAATCCTATGTCAAGGCAAATGACAAATCCAGATTCAGACCGCTGTTGAAAAATCCGCCGACAGATTTTACCGAAGCATAAACGGCTACGAGGTGGTATCATGAGGAAGCAGGAAATTGATCATATTCTGACACGGATGCTGGATGCCCATAAGGGGGTGTCTGACCTGAATCTGACCGCCGGAAAACCGCTTCAGGTGGAAAGTTCCGGACAGTTGATTCCGGTTGACATGGAACCAGACTTGAAGGTGCTGACACCGTTTCAAACGGAAATTTTTGCCTTGAATCTTATCAACCAGGATCTGAGGCTGACTGAAATACTTCTGACCGAAGGATCTTGCGATCTGTCTTACAGCCTGGCCGGCAAGGCCAGATTCAGGGTCAATATCTTTTCACAGTCCGGAAATTATTCTATCGTATTGAGAAAACTGGATACCAAAATTCCCACGATTAAAGAGTTGAATCTGCCCGAAGTTTTTCACAAGCTTGCCGAGGAAAAAAACGGGATCATTCTGGTGACCGGATCAACCGGATCAGGAAAATCAACATCTCTGGCGGCTGTGCTGGATAAGATCAACGAGACGAAGTCGGTTCATGTCGTGACCCTTGAAGATCCGATAGAATTCCAGCATCCCCACAAGAAAGCGACTTTTAATCAGCGGGAGCTGGGTACCGATTACGTGTCATTTGCCAGCGGGCTGAGAGCCGCACTGAGGCAGGCGCCCAAAGTCATTCTGGTCGGAGAGATGCGCGACCGGGAAACCGTTGAAATCGGATTGAGTGCAGCGGAAACCGGCCATCTGGTGGTGTCGACGCTCCATACCGTCGATGCCGGGCAGACCATCAACCGTATTCTGGGAATGTTCGATTCTGAAGAGGAAAATCAGATCCGGATTCGACTGGCGGATACGGTCAGGTGGATCGTGTGCCAGCGGTTGCTGCCGAAAGCCGGCGGCGGGCGTGTGGCAGCCTTTGAAATCATGGGCAGCAACATGAGGGTCAAGGATACGATTCTGCACGGAGAATCGGAGGGGAAAACCTATTATGAAATTATGCAGACCGGAAAACCCTTTGGCATGATCACGTTTGATGACTGTATTGTCGATTTGTATGAAAAGGGCCTGATTTCGCAGGAAACGGCATTGGCCTATGCCTCACGCAAAGGAATTGTCGGCCGCGGCATTGATTCGGTTAAAAGTGCCAGAGGCCAGGCGACGACAGATATTGAAGATCTTCAGCTCGATCATGATTATGATAAATTCCTGTAACGGGATGAGACGAACCGCTCGTTGCTTATCCGGATACAGACGGATACCAGTCTGATGAGGCAGTGGGGGGCCGATCCGATTCAGTCTTTCCCCCGTTAATTTTCGAAGGAGGTGAATATCGGTTATTATGGATATTATTTGTGATCAATGCCAATATAAACTGCAGATTCCCGATGAAAAAATCAATCAAATCTTACCGGGAAAAGTTGCTACCGTTTCATGCCCCAAATGCAAGAGCAAAATTACGATCCAGTCTCCCCGGAAAACCGCTCATGGCGAGCAGGCGACGCCGGAAGGCCTGTCAGAGGGGGGAGAGCCAGTCGCCTATGATGCGTCGGATAAACCGTTTGATTTTATCGAAGAGGAGGGCCAGACCGCTCTGGTCTGTGAATCCGATCCCAATGCCGTGGAAAAGATTCAGAAGACTCTGGATCAGATGGAATACCATCTGACGGTTGCTGAAAATCTAAGGGATGTGTTGAAAAAGGTGAGATACCATACGTATGATCTCATTATGGTGGACGAGAATTTTGATACCCGGAATCCGGATTCCAACGGGGTGCTGACCTATCTTGAACGGTTGAATCCATCGATTCGCAGGAAAATTTTTGTGGTTCTGATCAGCAGCAGATATCGTACGATGGATAATATGATGGCGTTCAATAAAAGTGTCAATCTGATCATCAATTCATCGAATCTGGATGATCTGGAAAAGATATTGAGCCGAAGCATTACCGAAAACGAGTTTTTCTATAGGGTATTCAATGATATGCTCAAAAAAAAGGCAAGGGCTTGAGCAGACCATCCATTATGATTTTCATTTTCAGGAAGGAGTATAACCATGGCGACTCATCAACCTCTTGAGAATTTGTATCTCATCGATTTGGATCAGTCTCTGGAAGGATTCAGGAATTTTATCAGCAGCTGGGTATACAGGCGCGGGGATATGACGATCCTGGTGGACCCCGGACCGCGGTCAACTATTCCTGTTCTGGTGGATGCATTGAAACAGGCGGGCGTGGACCAGCTGGATTATATTTTTCTGACCCATATCCATATTGATCATGCCGGCGGAGCCGGACTGCTGCTGGAACATTATCCGGATGCCCGGGTGATATGTCATCCCAAAGGGATTCGGCATATGGTAGATCCGGCTAAATTGTGGGAAGGTTCCAGAAAAGTGTTGGGCAGGGTCGCGGAGGTCTACGGGGAAATTGCTCCCATACCGGAAGAGAATATTAGCTATAAGGAATTGGTCAGGATCGGGGATGCGACCGTTCAGGTGTATCAGACGCCCGGTCATGCGCCCCATCACCTGTGTTACCACATCGGAGATATATTGTTTGCCGGTGAAGTTGCTGGGGTATACTACCCGCTCGAGCAGGGCATGTATATCCGTCTGGCTACCCCGCCGCCCTTCATTTACGAAATTTTCCGGGGATCTATTGACAAAATGGCCGCGTTGAAAAACGTGACCCATCTATGCTTCGGACATTACGGATATTGCGGGGATGTAAAAAATGTATTTGATACGGCCAGGGATCAGCTGGATAACTGGCTTGCGACGGGGGAAAAACATTATAAAGCCGGAACGGAGCATTTTGAAGAACGCGTTTTTGAAGAGGTTTTGAAAACCGACCGGGGTCTGAAATATTTTTATGCACTTCCGGAAGATATACAGGCCCGCGAAAAAAATTTCTGTTTCAACAGTTTCAGGGGGATACGCGCTTATCTGGAAAAAATAAACGGCTGAACCATGTAAACTCCGGGCAAACTCCGCTGATACGGTTCATGGGATTATAAAAAACCAGCTGGTAAGCTGTTCAGGACGTCATCCTGTCCAGCCAGCTTACCAGCAGCGTATCTCAGCTGCCAATCCGCGTGCCGATAATTCTCAATCCTTCCAGCGTCAGATCCGGTTCAACCGTTTCGATCGTTTCAGATACCTTCACCATAAGCCTGGCAAGACCTCCGGTAGCGATCACCTTCGGATTCCGGGGCATCTCTTTTTTCATCCGATTGACAATGCCGTCCACCAGACCGGCATATCCGAAAATAATTCCTGACTTTATGCTGCCGGCCGTATCGGTTCCGATCACCTTCTCCGGCGGTGTGAATATATCAACTCTGTGCAGTTTGGACGTGCAGTTGAACAAGGCCTCGGAAGCGATCATGATGCCGGGGCTGATGGCACCGCCCAGATATTCGCCCTGCTGTGAGATGGCATCAAATGTCGTGGCCGTGCCAAAATCGATAACGATGAGACTCGTTTTGTACCGGGCATAGGCGGCAACGGCGTTGACGAGTCTGTCTGAGCCGACTTCGGACGGATTGCTGTAGAGAATGGGGATGTCCGGAACGGCGGTGTTGTCCACCCAGTGTGGCGCATGACCCAGATATTTACGGCAGAATGCATCCAGAATGGTGACAACCGGCGGAACCACACTGGATATGACCGTTTTATGAATGTCCTGCGGGCAAATCCGGCTTTCCGCAAACAAACCGGCGGCGGTTATGTAAAATTCATCTTCGGTGGCGTTTCTTTCTGTACGAATCCGCCAGCTTCTGACAAGCCGGGAGCCGTCATATACGCCCATAACCGTATTGGTATTTCCAACATCGATGACAAAAAGCATGCGGCACGATCCTTAACTGTTGGGTTGTTGATAATCGCTTGAATACCCCTTCCGGTAACCGGGTTTATGCGCGGTAACCGGTATCAAGTCAGGCGCTTTTTCTTCTGCACTACCGGTTAGTCATATTTATTGTGAAAATTTCGGGAGTCACGCTGACAAGCGTCGTGTCCACCGGTAAAATAATGGATGCCGGTCTGACATAGACCCCCGGAGATAATTCGTCAAGATCAACAAAGACCTGAATGTCTTTTTCAATATCAAGATGGTCAAGAATATTAACCGGCCCTTTGACCTGTATGTCTATCGATGAGGGGGTGATCAGGTACTGATAAGGGGTGTTCTTTCCGTTGATTCTGATATTGTAAAAATGCTTGCGGGCGATTTTATCCTGGATCGATATGTTCGCTGTAATTATTTTCGAGGAGTCAATTTTCAGCCCTTCAGGGATGTCGAGCGCGCTTTTTTTTCTAAGAGATTCAGACAATCCGTTGATATCGATCCGTTCAGTATAAATGTTTTCTATGGTTCTCATAATCATTTCAGGGCCTCTGATCAATACCGATGAAGGCGTTGGCCGGGATTCGATGACGGAAAATCCGGATGTCGGTTTTCCGCTGAGACGGATTTCAACCGGAATTCGTCGGGAGATTTCCTTGTCCACCTTTACGGTAATCGTTGTCGGATAGTAGCGGATGATCGAAATACCTTCAGGCAATGGTATCTGTTCTGCCTTTACATGGATGGAATTTACTCCGATGGTGACAGCGGATAAGTCCAGGATGTATTTGGGTTTAAATTCGGATATGGTTGATATTATATATCCGGGACCGCCAATATGAACTTCAATACCATTTGTAGAGACGCCGGTTAATGAAAGCCCTTTCGGGAGATTTCTGATATCGGAGGATACGAATATGTCGGTTTGAAGGTAAGAAGTTCCCGGCCACAGGAAAAAGAAACCGGCCAGAATCGGCATGAACAGAACAAAATATATCAAGGCTTTTTTGCGTTTTGCAGGCATAAGTTCAGGGCGGTGTTCCGGTTCATCCGGCGCATTGTCAGGCATGTTTAATTGCATCTGTTATATCTACCGTCATGCGTGCCATAGCGACGTTATGAACTCGAACAATATGTGCGCCGTGAAGAACGGCTGTGCAAATGGTCGCCTGGGTGCCGGTTTCCACTTCCGGCGAATCCGGTTCCATGGGTCTTCCGGTTTTATTCATGAGAATGTTACGAATAAAGGCTTTTCTTGAAGAGCCCACCAGAAGCGGCATCTCCAGGCTTTCAAACTCTTTTAAACGTTTGAGTAACAACAGGTTGTGACCGCCGGTTTTGCCAAATCCGATGCCCGGATCAACAATGATTCTGGATGGTGGGATTCCGTTTCGTTCGGCCCGGTGTATCGTGTCTTTCATAAATGATTTAATTTCTTCGATGATATCATCGTAGGCCGGTGATACCTGCATGGTCCGGGGTGTTCCTTTCATGTGCATCACAATGACAGGAACGTCGTATGCCGCTGCGACAGCCGCCATGTCTTTATCCATCCGCAGCGCCCCGATATCGTTTATCATGGATGCACCGGCATCTAAGGCCCCTTTGGCTACGCGGGATTTGAAGGTGTCGATGGAAATTGGGATCGAAACCCGTTGCGCGATCTGTTCAATGACCGGCGCAACCCGATGCAGTTCCTCTTCAGCGGAAACCGGTTTTGAAAAAGGGCGGGTTGATTCACCTCCGATATCAAGGATGTCCGCCCCGTCTTCAACCAGTTTTTCCGCGTGGGCAAGGGCTGAGTCCGGAGCAGAAAATTTTCCGCCATCTGAAAAAGAATCCGGCGTGACGTTGACAATGCCCATGACGCAGGTTCTTTGACCGAGTTCAAGACGATGATTGCCCCATGAAATGGTAAATGTTTTCATGAATGAGAATGAATAATTTTATGCGTTACAGCCGCCATCCGGCAGAATCAGAAAAAATTCTGCCACAGCGATGGGCACATTTTCCGAGGGGGGATGGCTCACATTTCGGAAATCAAAACTGAATGTGAGCCATCCCCCCGGTTTTTTTGTTGTCTGCTTTATAAAACGGTATCTTCCTCATGAAGATTTTTTTTCGATTTGGAATCGCCCGCTCCCCCCCTGGGAGGCAACTTGATCCCGGGCCGGAGAGACAGAATGAGATCATCCATTTCGGAGCCGAGAACGGTCTCTTTATCCAGTAGCAATTCGGTCAGTTTGTCCAATATATCCCGGTTCTGGCTCAGAACGTCTTTGGCCCGGTCATATGCGCGTTTGGCGAGGCTGGTAATTTCGGCGTCAATCTTTTTTGCCGTTTCTTCCGAGTAGTCCCGATGCTGTGAAATCTCACGAGCTAAAAAGATTTGGTCATCGCCCTGTGCATACGAAAGCGGGCCAAGCGTTTCGCTCATTCCCCATGACCGGATCATTTTCTGGGCGATCTGGGTTGCCTGCTTGATATCGTTTGCCGCTCCCGTGCTGATCCTGTTAAATACGAGTTCTTCAGCTACGCGACCGCCAAATGCCACGGACAGTTCGCTTTCCAGCTGATCTTTGAATTTAAAATCTCTTTCCTCAGGCAGAAA
The DNA here is from genome assembly GCA_028704555.1 of Desulfobacterales bacterium. Taxonomy (NCBI): domain Bacteria; kingdom Pseudomonadati; phylum Thermodesulfobacteriota; class Desulfobacteria; order Desulfobacterales; species Desulfobacterales bacterium. The sequence continues at coordinate 72,766 of JAQWFD010000008.1, read as the reverse complement.
CCAGGTGATTCCGGCGGCATGCCCTCTGGGGATGATCGTGATTTTATTTACCGCGTCGGTTTCAGGCAGAAACCGCGCCACCAGCGCATGGCCTCCTTCGTGATATGCCGTGGTTTTCCGGTCCTCTTCCTTGATGACCTTGGACTTTCGTTCCAGTCCCATGAAGACTTTATCTTTCGCGTCTTCAAAATCTATCATATCGACTTTTTCTTTATTTCGTTTGGCAGCCAGCAGCGCCGCCTCATTGACAAGGTTTTCCAGATCGGCACCGGAGCAGCCGGGTGTTCCTTTTGCAAGGGTCAGAGAGTCGACATCCGGAGCGATCGGGCTTTTTTTCATATGAACCCTCAATATCATTTCTCTGCCTTTGATGTCCGGCAAAGAGACTACCACCTGTCGATCAAAACGTCCGGGGCGAAGCAATGCGGGATCCAGAACATCCGGTCGGTTGGTAGCGGATATGAGAATTACGCCTTCATTGGATTCAAACCCGTCCATTTCTACCAGCAGCTGGTTCAGGGTCTGTTCCCGTTCATCGTGACCGCCGCCTAACCCGGCTCCCCGATGTCGGCCAACGGCATCGATTTCATCTATGAATATGATGCAGGGTGCGCTTTTCTTTCCCTGAACAAACAGATCCCTGACACGCGATGCCCCGACGCCGACAAACATTTCAACAAAGTCTGATCCGCTGATGCTGAAAAACGGGACGCCTGCTTCACCGGCGATAGCACGGGCCAGAAGTGTTTTCCCGGTGCCTGGAGGCCCCATTAACAGAACCCCCTTTGGGATTCTTCCTCCCAGACGGGTAAATTTTTTCGGATCTTTCAGAAATTCGACAATTTCTCCTAATTCTTCTTTTGCTTCGTCAATGCCTGCCACATCGGCAAAGGTAATCTTGGTGGATTGATCGGACATGAGGCGTGCACGGCTTTTCCCGAAAGAAAGGGCTTTTCCTCCCCCGGATTGCATTTGTCGCATGAAGAAAATCCATACCCCGATCAATACGACCATCGGGAGCCATGATACCAGCACCGACATATACCAGGGAGATTCGTCGACCGGTTTTGCTTTGATCGATACACCTTTGCTTCTGAGAATGCCGATCAGGTCACTGTCCTGAGGAGCAAACACCTTGAACCGGTTCCCATTGGAGTTGGTGATGTAAAGCTCCTGCCCTTTGATGAGGACCTCTGACACATTCTCGTTTTCAACCATGCCGAGAAAATCGGTATAGCTGATGCTGGCGTCGGATAACTGCTGCTGGTTAAACAGGTTATAGAGCATGACCATCATCAGTGTGACTACAATCCATAACGCAAGATTTTTATAGAATGGATTCAAATGATATTACCTCCCGAATAAAATTAAATTTTTTGTATAGAATAATCATTTTTAATCATAAGGCAACGGAAAATTCTATTTTCAACACATCTTTTGTGTGCGGCGTGATCTTCGCTGACTCATCGGTTCGATAGCCGGCAATCCAGATGATTTTATTCCGGTTGAGAAGGAGCGGGCATTTGGCCCGTCCAGGTCTGGATACCTTGTGATTGATAAAAAATTTTTTAACTTTCTGGCTGCCTGTCATCCCCAGGGGGATAAAATAATCTCCGGGACGGAAATTCCTTATCACCAGAGGAAATTTAATCATGTTCATATCAAAAAAAGCCACCTGAGGTCCAGACACACATCCGTCGGGAATGTCACGAAGGCTAACCGGGCAAAGCCTGAAGGTTGCCCCGGTTTCCTGAATTGTGACGGTTCCGGGCCCAGGGATGCTGTATTCGTAATCCGGTACGGTACGGGCTTTTATTTGTCTTAAGCCACCGGTTTCCCTGATAATGATCAATTGCTCCGGAGCTTTTGTTATCCGGATGCGATCGGGCAGATCGATACTCCCGCTTGCCGGGCCATTTATAAGGAGTGAGACGGCTTCGTCAATATGGGTATAACTGATTCGCCTTAAACTGCCTTTTAAATCGTTGATTGCCTTTCGTAATATTCTTCTCAGGGCGGCAAGGTGGATCTTTTTCAGTTGAAAAGCCGAAAAGACAACCCTGCCGGGCACTGAACTTATCAACGCCTGATGATATAAGGGCCTTATGATGTGATCCATCCATTCGTTTTCGCATGAAGCGATTGACCCCAGCCGATTGAGCGCCTGACTGATTTTTGGGTTGTATTCGGTTTTCAGCATCGGTATTAACCGATGCCGGATGCTGTTTCTCATGAATCGAATGTCTTCATTGGATGCATCGGTTACATAGGCAAGATTTTTACGGGTCAGGTAATTCATGATATCGGAACGGGTCAGGCGAATCAAGGGCCTGATGATATGATTATCCCTGACGGGGGGGATGCCGGACAGACCACAATTTCCGCTGCCCCTCAGCAGATACATCAATATCAGTTCGGCATTGTCGTCCGCATGATGTCCCAACGCGATTTTGTTATATCCGTACTGTTGCGCAATATCATGATAAAATCCGTAACGGACCTGTCTGGCAGCCTCCTCCAGAGAGATTTTATGAAGGCGTTGATGCTGAATTACATCTTTTTTTGCCGTATGACAGGGCAGGCCAAACCGGTGGCTGAGATCCTCTACAAAAGCAGCGTCCCGATCGGATTGATCCCCTCTCAGACTGTGGTTCAGGTGCGCCACGCCAATTCGGCTGAGATGCAAAGGGGAGACGAAATCAAGAAGGATGCTTAACAAGGCCACGGAATCAGGTCCGCCGGATACCCCGACGAGGATCGAATCGCCCGGATTGAGCATGCGGCAGGTTTCAATGGTGTTCTCGACGATGCCAATAATGAGGTTGTCGGATTTTTTTTGAGATTCAGGCATGAATCAGCTCAAAAAGAGTTTATACCAGCGTATGGTGATAAGGCAGATAACTGTTTCGGCGTCTTCAGGGGTATCGTTTAACCGGGGCATTATCGATGCCGTAGACAAAAATAGATTCGTTTTTATTCATTAAGAGAGCGAACAATGATGATGTTTATTCATTATTGTTAGTAATAAACCCTGTTATTTATAAGGTAAGGACCGGTTTCTGTCAATACAAAACCCGGGCGTGTTTTCTTGGTTTATGCGTATATATCATATATATATGGTATATTCTTGATTCAGACTGCCGCATTTTATGGGTTGACATCCGGGTGTAGATACGGATTTGAGAGGCCTGAAAGCGGGAAGATTTTTGAAGAATCATCAGGTTTGCTCTTGAAAAAAAAATAACCCGGCGGTATAGTTCAGGTTCGGTTGTGCTAGGCGGGGAGTTAGCGGTTTCCTGTACCCGAAATCCGCTTTATGCGGGGCTGAATTCCCCCTATAGGGTTTTTTCTGAAAGTGACAGCCATCCTGATCGGTCGCCGCGCAACAGACGGTCGCGAACTTCGTCAGGTCCGGAAGGAAGCAGCGATAAGTGATGCGGTCTGTGTCGTGGATCGATCCCGGTTAAGGATATGGCTTATCCGATTCAGAAAGAATTCGACAGGGGGTGCACAATCGAATTTTTTTACCATTCAGATTCTTTTTCTCCGTATAAGACTGAAATTGTCGTTGCAAATTTCAGCTGCACACTAAAATGCCAGGTTTCGAAGTTGTATATTACATTCCTGCGCGCGATATTCTTGCCATATCCACTGAACATGTAAAAAAGCAGTTTCATTTCCGGATGACCCTCTTCAACCGAACCGCCGCATAACCGTTCGGTCATTTCTTCAAAGATGGACAGAAACGGCGGTTGGGCTCGTTTCTGACCGTTTCAGCACCATGATGACTGACTGACTCTCAAGCATCTCATGCCAAATCATATTTTCTGAAATTGACAGCCTTGTTTGAAAAAATAAGGCACGGGCATAAAAGAAGAAAATGTCAGCTTGACAACACGTTATACAGTATTATTTTTTGTGCATTGTAACAGGTTATATATCCTTTAATTTGTATATGCCATGGGAGACCATGGCATAGATATGTCGGCAGTGTGAACATCTGGTTCTGTTGACAGCTTCATTCAATATGTTGCGCTTTGCCGGTTGTTGCTCTGATAGCCAGATATGTTTGATTCAAGTCATGGAATGTAAATATTTTGTTTAATGGTGTCGATGGCTTCATGAATAAGACATTATGATAAACCGATAAAACGAATTATTCGTGTAGACGAATCAGGAGAGAACATTAGCTGATGACGGATAAAAAGAAGTTAAAAAAATATGCGGAAGCTGAAAAGCTGACTAAAGAGGCTGAGGCGCTTTCTCAAGCGGGTACTGAGGAAAAAGATGATTCTGTCGAAGTCGAAATTGAAGCCGTTGCTGGAAAAAACAGGGAAAAGGAGCTGGAGGCCGTAATCGAAGAGCTGCGGCAGGAGAAGCAGTCTACTTATGACCGGTTGCTGAGGGTTTCTGCAGAGTTTGATAACTATAAAAAACGAGGCGTCCGGGAAATGGAAGAGTTCAGGAAATATTCCAACGAGTCGCTTTTAAGGGAACTTCTTACCGTTGTTGATAACCTTGAGCGGGCTGTCGGCTCATCGGACAGCGGCTCCTGTGATAGCTCCGGTCTGGTTCAGGGGGTGGAAATGACCCTGAGCGGGATTTTGAAAATATTTGAAAAATTTGGTGTCAAACCCATTGATGCGCTTGAAAGGCCGTTTGATCCGAATTTCCATCAGGCAATGATGAAGGAAGAAAACGGTGACTATCCTGAAAATACGGTGTTAAAGGAGTTTCAGAGGGGGTACCTGATTTATGACCGTCTGCTCAGACCGGCCATGGTTGTTGTCTCCGCCGGAAAAACCCGAAGCGAAGAAGATGAAAAGCGGCAGAATGAACAATAATAAAATGAATTTTATATAGATACGAATCTAAGGAGGAAAATAATGGGCAAGGTTATAGGAATCGACTTGGGTACCACAAATTCATGCGTGGCAGTTATGGAGGGCGGGGAAGTAAAAGTCATTACCAATCCCGAAGGCGGACGGACCACCCCTTCGGTAGTTGCGGTTTCAAGCAGCGGTGAACGCCTTGTGGGCCAGATTGCGAAACGACAGGCTATTACTAATCCGGAAAATACCGTTTTTGGCGTGAAACGACTCATTGGTCGAAAGTATAGGTCTGCGCAGGTACAGAACGATATCAAAATTCTTCCATTCAAAATTGAAGAAGCATCCAACGGCGATGTGCGCATTAATTTGAACGGAAAACAGGCCAGTCCCGCGGAAATTTCATCGTACATATTGTCGAACCTGAGAAAAACCGCGGAAGAATATCTCGGGGAAACAGTAACGGATGCGGTTATCACCGTGCCGGCTTATTTTGATGACAGCCAGCGCCAGGCAACCAAAGATGCCGGAAAAATTGCCGGGCTTAATGTGCTCAGGATCATCAATGAACCGACAGCCGCAGCCCTGTCTTATGGCCTGGACAAAAAGGCGGAAGAAAAGATTGCCGTATTTGACCTTGGTGGCGGTACATTCGATATCTCCATTCTCGAGATCGGAGAAGGGGTTTTTGAAGTCAAATCAACCAATGGTGATACCCATCTGGGCGGCGAGGATTTCGATCTTCGTCTCATTGATTACCTGGCAGGTGAATTCAAAAAAGAGCAGGGTATCGATCTGAGATCCGATAAAATGGCGCTGCAACGGCTGAAAGAGGCAGCGGAAAAAGCCAAGATGGAACTGTCCACTTCCATGGAAACCGATGTGAACCTTCCGTTTATTACAGCCGATGCCAGCGGTCCGAAACACTTGAACATAAAAATTACCAGAACCAAGCTCGAAAATATGGTCGCTGATCTGCTGGACAAGCTTGAAGGCCCATGCCGGGCAGCGCTGAAGGATGCCGGCCTTTCGGCAAAGGATATCGATGAGGTGATTCTTGTCGGCGGTATGACGAGGATGCCTGCTGTTCAGGCGCGAGTCAAACAGATATACGGTAAAGAACCCAATAAGAGTGTCAATCCGGACGAAGTGGTAGCCCTCGGCGCCGGTATTCAGGGCGGTGTGCTTAAAGGGGATGTTAAGGACGTACTCCTTCTGGATGTAACCCCGCTGTCTCTCGGAATTGAGACGCTGGGTGGCGTTATGACCCGGCTGATTGAAAGAAATACCACCATTCCTACCCGGAAAAGTCAGGTGTTTTCAACAGCAGCTGACAATCAGCCTGCCGTATCCATTCATGTCATTCAGGGGGAACGTGAGATGGCGGCAGGCAACAAGACGCTCGGACGGTTTGAGCTGGTCGGTCTCCCGCCGGCTCCGAGAGGCGTTCCCCAGATCGAAGTGACATTTGATATCGATGCCAATGGGATCGTGAATGTATCCGCAAAGGATCTGGCAACCGGAAAGGAACAGTCGGTCAGAATTACGGCGACCAGCGGGCTGAGCAAAGATGAGGTTAACAACCTGGTCAAGGATGCCGAGCTTCATGCCGATGAGGATAAAAAGAAGAAAGAACTGGTGGAAGTCAGAAATACGGCCGACGCGTTGATTTATTCATCCGAGAAGTCCATCAAGGAACTCGGCGATAAGGTCGACAGTGAAACAAAGGACAAGGTTGATGCCGTCAGCACTCGCCTGAAAAAGGCCATGGAAGGCACTGATATTGAAGAGATCAAGCGGCTGAGCGAAGAATTGACTCAGGTATCTCATAAGCTGGCCGAAGCCGTGTATCAGCAGGCAACTCAGGCAGGCGGGCAGGCCGGAGGAGAAGGCGCCGGAGCAAAGGATCAGGCTGCCGGCGGCGGAGCCGGTGGTGACGAAGACGTGGTCGATGCGGATTTTGAAGAAGTCAAAGATGATAAAAAATAATAAATTCGTTAGAATGTGTTAAAAAAAAGCCCCGATGGCCGAATGGCCACCGGGGCTTTTTTATAGGCAGTCTTGCATCGAACTAAATTTTAAAGCTTTCCGTTATCCCGCCATATTTTTTTCTGAGCTTCGGTTTTTCGATTTTACCGGTCGGATTGCGCGGGACATTGGCAAAAATGATACGGCGCGGGCGTTTGTATCTGGCAAGCGCCATACAGAATTCATTGATGCTTTCCACCGTCAGAGATCGTTCTGGTTTTGTCTGGACTATGGCTGTGGCAATCTCTCCTAACCGTGGACTGGGAAGGCCGATAACCGCCACATCCTGAATGTCGGGATGGGATTGGAGAAAATCTTCGATTTCGACCGGATAGATGTTTTCACCGCCGGTGATGATGACATCTTTTTTCCGGTCAACCAGCCAGATGAATCCATTTTCATCCTGACGGGCGATATCGCCCGTCAAAAGCCAGCCGTCGACCAGCGCGCTGTGCGTGGCTTCCGGATTTTTATAATATTCTTTCATTATGCCGGGCCCTTTTATCATCAATTCTCCGGGCTGTCCCCGGTCTACCGGTTTGAGTCCGGCGTCGGTGATTTTAAATTCCCAGTCGAAACCGGGTATCCCGATCGCGCCGACGCTGTCGATGTTTTCCAGCCCTAGATGAATGCAGCCCGGTCCTGAGGATTCGGTCAGCCCGTAGTTGGTATCGTATTGATGGTGGGGGAAAATCCTTTTCCATTCAATGACCAGGCTCGGGGGAACGGGCTGTGCGCCGATATGCATCAGTCGCCATTGGTCCAGCTTGAAGTTTTTAAGCTTGAGGTCTCCGCTTTCAATGGCAAAGAGGATGTCCAGCGCCCACGGGACCAGTAGCCACACGATGGTTACATGCTCTTCTGATACTGCTTCCAGAATCCATGCCGGATCAATTCCCTTCAGGAGGACCGCTTTAGCCCCGACCATCAGATTGCCGAACCAGTGCATTTTTGCTCCCGTATGATACAGCGGGGGCAGGATCAAAAAATTGTCCTGATGGGTCTGGCGGTGATGATTGTTTTCGACAAAGCAGGCAAATTCCAGATTCCGGTGGGTGAGTAATGCCGCCTTTGGATTACCGGTAGTTCCGGATGTAAAATAAAGCGCTGCATCATCGGTGATGCTGATATCAACGAGAGGCGCTGTTGCCGGTTGGCCGAGGATTAATTTATGATAGGACCGGGCATACTCCGGGCAGCGTTCCTTTGGACCGGTAAATATGTAGATTTGGACAAACTGGTCAAGCTCCGGTTTAATGAAATTGATTCGTTCCGTGAATTCTTCTCCGAAGATGATTGCTTTGGCTTCGGCGGTTTCCGCACATCTCCGGATAGTCGTTGCGACAAATCGAAAGTTTAACGGAACTGCCCAGGCGCCGGTTCGAAGAACTCCAAAGTAGATGGGCAGCCATTCAAGGCAGTTGGTCATCAGCTGTACGACCCGGTCGCCTTTTCGGATTCCCATCGATATCAGTGCATGGGCCAGGCGATTGGAACTTTCGTCAAATTCTTTCCAGGTTATTTCAGAGCGTCGGTTTTTTTCAGGCTCTCGTTCGACCAGCGCAATTTCATTTCCATACATACGGGCGTTTCGTGCCAGCATATCGGTAATCAGCATAACGGTATTCCTTTCAATAAGGCTCGGACATTGGCCGCGGTGAGGATCCTTATGGCTATTGAAACGCCAGAGCGGCTTTGTCACGTCAGAATAAAGCAAATATCAGACAAGCATGAAACGGTCAAGGTGCCAACAGGCCTGTAAACCGAATTTATCCTGAGCGGCCATCATGCACCGCAAAGTGAAATTGGCAGTTTTCGTTCAGATGCTATTAACCCCGGCCTTCCCGGATGATAATCAACGTGTTGATTTTAATGGAATTATGGACGGAACCGTTCGTGATACCCCGATACGGCAGTTATTTTTCACAATTTTGTTTATGTAACGTTGGGGTTGAGTTTCAGCCAAACTTGCTTTACGGTGAATCGTTTCAATGTTACGATAATCAGGTTTGCATACGGCAGGGCAGTCCGCTAAAATATCGAATGGGGCCGCACGGCGACTTTGTGGCGAGTTGATATTTTTTGCCAGATAACTGCTCGATTTTTTTTTAAGAAATTGAAAAAAGTTCAATGGAAAAATGATGATATGATTAATATCGAGAATCTTACGAAAAGTTATGGCAGTCAGGTCCTGTTTGAAAATATAAGTTTTAAGGTAAATTCACAGGAGCGCATCGGTCTTGTGGGGCGGAACGGTCATGGAAAAACAACCCTGTTCCGGATTATTACCGGTGAAGAAATTTATGATTCCGGTACGATCAGTATCCCAAAACGGTATCGAATCGGCTATCTCCCCCAGCAACTCGGGTTTACGGAAGATACGGTGCTCAAAGAGGGGATGAAAGGACTTCCCGAATCAGAAAAGGACCATTGCTGGAAAGTGGAAAAAATACTGGCAGGTCTGGGCTTTAGCGCTGAAGATATGCAGTGCCCTCCCGGCCAGTTTTCCGGTGGATTTCAGGTGCGTCTGAATCTTGTCAAGGTGCTGGTTTCGGAACCGGACCTGTTGCTTCTGGACGAGCCGACCAATTACCTGGATATCATGTCCATCCGGTGGATCGAGGGCTTTTTGAACAGTTGGCCGCGGGAGCTGATACTTATCAGCCACGACCGGAGCTTTGTGGATAAAGTGGTGACGCATACCGTCGGGATTCACCGTAAAAAAGTCAGGAAGATAACCGGGGACACCGGAAAATATTATTCGCAGATTGCCCTGGACGAGGAAATATACGAAAAGACCCGGGTCAATGACCAGCGGCGTGAAAAAGAGATTACCCAGTTTGTCACCCGGTTCAGGGCAAAGGCAAGACTTGCGACAATGGTTCAATCCCGGATCAAGACGCTTGAGAAAATGGACAGGCAGGATAAGCTCGAGAGAATCAAGGCCCTGGATTACTCGTTTCGGTGTGTACCCTATGCCGGGAAAAATGCTTTGAGTATCCGTAATGTGACGTTTTCATATGAACCGGATCAACCGGTAATTGACAATCTGAGCATGTCCATCGGTAACCGGGACCGCGTCTGCATTATCGGAAAAAACGGAAAGGGCAAGACCACTCTGCTCAAATTGATTGCCGGCATGTTGCCGCTGCAGGAGGGTGAGATCGTTTTTAATCCCAATATTAAAATGGGAGTATTTGAACAGACCAATGTCGAAACGCTGGACAGAAACCGGACGATTGAGGATGAAATTTTGTATTCTCATGAGGATGTGGATCGACAACAGGCGCGAAACGTGTGCGGTGCCATGATGTTTGAAGGCGATGCGGCGCTGAAAAAAATTCAGGTGCTTTCCGGCGGGGAAAAAAGCCGGGTGATGCTGGGGAAACTTCTGATCACCCCGCTGAATCTTCTGCTGCTGGATGAACCGACCAATCACTTTGACATGGAATCCTGTGATGCACTGCTTGCGGCCATCGATAACTTTGACGGAACCGTCATCATGGTGACCCATAACGAGATGTTTCTTCAAGCGATTGCTGAGCGACTGATTGTGTTCCAGGGCAGTCGCATTGACGTGTTTGAAGGAAATTATCAGCAATTTCTGGAAAAATGCGGCTGGGAAGAGGAAATCACAGACACCCGGTCCCGTGAGAAAGCTGCGGATCAGACTGAAACGATGAAATTGTCCAGAAAAGAAATGCGGCGGCGTCGTTCCGAGATTATTGGGGAACGGTCCAGAATATTGAAGCCTTTCGGGCAGCGGATTGAAAAGGCTGAAAAAGGGATAGAAGCAAGCGAAGAAAAACTCGACAAACTCAATGCCGCCATGGTGGAAGCGTCCCAGGCGCAGGATGGCAAAAAGATCGCATCCCTGTCACGGGATATGCATCGGTATCAGGCAGACATCGAACGTTTGTTTGATGAACTGGAGAAATCGACTGAATTGTATGAAACGGAAAAAAAACAATATGACGTCCTGCTTGATCAGCTGGACAGAGAGCTGGAATAGCCTGATTTTGTTTGATCTTGCAGCGTAATTGGTTTTTTGCTAATCTTGGATACGAGATGCGGAATCCATGCTTCAGGCGTGAGCCCCTGATCCGGATTCTTGCACGTTACGCCTTTGCAAAGAATGTTTCGTAAAATCGTAAAATTTGTTTATTTCGCCATTAACCTTTCCCGAACAGGAGGAACGATCATGAGAAAAATCTTCAGGGTGATTTGCATTGTCAGTTGTATCGTTGGAATGGCCGCCTGTTCAACGGCCTATAAGGTAAAACCGTTACCATTTAAAATGCCGTCTACGTATCCGAATGTTCAGACCGTCAGTGGCGTCCAGGTGGCAGCCGGGGCATACACGGATCCGGCAAAGACTAAAGAGTCGTTTGGTTTTGACATACTGGCCGCCGGTATGCTGCCGGTTGAGGTGGTGTTTGATAACCAGGGGCCGCATACCTTTGAATTGAATGGGACCCAGGTCTTTTTGGAAGATCAGACAGGCAATATCTGGCCGGTTCTCAACACCAAGATCGCCTATGACCGGGCGACAAAATATGCCGAAACCAATGAGATTTTCAAGTCGAGCGCTTATCACGGTTTTCTGGGTGCGGCAGCCGGATCGATCATTGGCGCCGCCATCGGCATTGTTACCGGTGAAAATATCGGGTCAGCTGTCGGAAAAGGTGCGGCTGTGGGTGCAGCCGCAGGCGCTACCATCGGGGGAGCCGGTGCGTACGGGTCAGATGAGGCCAGAAGATCCATCACAACGGACTTGCGCGAAAAGTCGCTGCAGAATCAGCCGGTATCTCCCGGGGCTATTGCCTTTGGATTTCTGTTTTTCCCGGGAGAAGCAAAAACGGCTCGCAGTCTCCGGCTTCAGCTGCTGGAAAAAGATACCGGAAAAATTCATACGCTGACATTAAATTTTTAAATAGTGCTTTAAAAAAGCTGTCCGTTTTGTCAATTCCCGCGTTGGGCGAAAATTTTACTGCTCAAAATATTAAGTGTATTTGATCAGTTAAAGTTTTCGCCCGCCGTGAATCTGGCGATTTATCAGACCTTTTATTTTATCATAAAGTACAGCAGTGGAATAAAAATTGCCGGGAGCATATTTCCAACCTTGATTTTTTTTATTTCAAGCATGTTGGTGCCGATGCACATGATCAATAATCCGCCTACGGATGTCATCTGTGATATGACAGAGGGAATTAAAAACTGTGCCATAAACGATGCGGTCAATGTGATAATTCCCTGATATATGAATACCGATAAGGAAGCGAGCATGACCCCTGCTCCGAGGGATGTGGCAAAAACAATCGAAATGATTCCGTCCAAAATGGATTTTGCAAACAGGGTCTGATGATTGCCGGTCAGTCCGCTTTCCAGTGAACCGACAATGGCCATGGCCCCCACACAATACACAAGGCTTGCCGTTACAAACCCCTTGGCGATACTGTCTCCGCCAGTTGAGAACTTGGCTCCGATCCAGCGGCCGAATTTTTCCAGATTTTCTTCAATCTGTAAAAATTCACCGGCTACGGTTCCGATGACCAGACTGGAAATGACGATCAACATATCGTCGGATTTCAAAGCCCCTTTCAGTCCGATTAAAATGACTGCCAGGCTTACAGCGGTCATGATTCCGTCTATATATCGTTTGGGGATCCCCCGCCTGAAAATGAGGCCGACCAATGTGCCTGCGATAATGGCCAGAGCATTGACAATAGTACCTAACACGCCCAACCCCTTTCTATGTATTTTTTGAGTAGTTCCCGACAGGATTCGAACCGATCAGGTGGGTTGCAAAAGGTTGATGGAAAAATGTCGGATATATCCAATTGTGAGAGGCAGTCTGTTTTTTCATCGGACAGGTCGGACAGACCTGCGACATTTTCGAAAAATTATAGCACAGGAAAAAATCAAACTCGAGAAAATTCGGTTTGAGGATGAACAACGTGATTTTCAGATTCCGGACGGATCGGGTGCACCGGATTGCTGTTTTAAAATGTTCGGAAAGATGCCGGATTTGTCGCCGAATCGAAGCATGACGATTATAATAGCAATGATATCTTGACATACTTGATATATATGTTGACTTGAATTTTATGGCTGATCTATTATTTTAATAAACACGGATACTTTTTGAGCTTACTCCCAATCTTCGTTTTACCCGGCAACGGTTGTTCATCAATTGACGTTCACATTCCGCTTTTCACAGGGGCTTGACTGATTTGACTCGTTAAGGCAGACAGGTCCGCTGATTTTTTTCGCAGCCGGCTTTCCGAGAAACCGTCATATCCTGAATGCCTCCGGGTGGATAATGCGTTTATGAAATGACCGGAACATACCAATCCGGATGTTCCTATTTGTATCAGGCAGATGATAGCAAGGGAAATTTCCGGAGGGATTATATTATGAAAACATTTCAGCGCAGCAGATATCATGAGGAAAACATGCCGGATTCCGGTGAATTGATGGCACGGGTTGAACGTATGGGAACCCTTATTGATCAGGTCGCCGTCGATGTGTTTCAAGCGTTTGTGACTGAATTGCTGTCACGGCCCATTACTTACATTATTCCTGCGGTATGGGGTACAAAGAAGAATGGAGAATTGACATCTGCCCAGAAACAGATGAACAACATGATTGCCCCGGTGATAGAGGATATCTTCAAGACGATTGACACCGCCAGCTTGGATAAATCCCAACAATTCGCCGTAGGCTATCTGATCAGGGGCCTTATGATTTCCAAGATTACGTATATGATAGAAAAAATGAAAAATCAGCTCATTGGAAAAATCATTTCGGATTATCGGAGGAACGAACTGCTTTCCGATGCAGAACCTATTGGAACGGCCTGAATAATCAGTTGGATTTTGTGAAAGTCAATGACATGCCCCCGCACGGGTTTGCTCCCTTTAACTGCTGGCGCAACACGGTCACAGCCTGTCGGATGTATCCATCCGGGCCCTTGGTCCCCGCCAAAAAATCTTGTCGTAATGCCTGTTTTGTTCTATGCTCCCCCTGTATTCAGCTTTGATCTTTCCGTATTTTTTTTTCACCTCAACGTATCGGGGCCAAAATGCCGTTATGAAACCCTGTCATAAATCCATATGGGGATGGGCCATGTATGACTGGGCAAACTCTGCGTTTGCCACAACGGTGATGGCCGGTTTTTTCCCGTTGTTTTTTAAACAGTACTGGAGCTTCGGCGTGGATGCCAATCTGAGCACCGCCCGGCTGGGGCTGGCCAATTCAGGTGCCAGCCTGCTGATCGCATTGATGGCGCCAGTTCTGGGTGCCATGGCGGACCGGGGCCGGGCACGGAAAAAATTTCTGTTGGGCTTTGCGTACCTGGGCGTGCTGATGACCGCGTGCCTGTTTCAGGTGCAAAGGGGGCAGTGGGGCTGGGCGGTGTTCGTCTATGTGTTGGGGGGAATCGGGTTTTCCGGGGCCAATGTCTTTTACGATGCCCTGCTGCCGGCAGTTGCCAGTGAACGGGACAGAGATGTGGTGTCCGGACTGGGTTATGCCCTCGGGTATCTGGGCGGCGGCCTTCTGTTTCTTTTCAATGTGCTGATGACCCTGTATCCGTCTCGATTCGGGCTGGCCGATGCCACCGAAGCTGTTCGGTACTCATTTCTCAGCGTGGCCCTGTGGTGGGGGCTGTTTGCCCTGTTCACGGCCGTCTGGGTTCGGGAGGAGCCGCCCGGCTCCGGGCAACCCGCAACAGGGGATATGGGCCTGGAAGGGTTTCGTCAACTGGCCCGGACCGTTCAGCGGATACGGCATTTAAAAGTGGTCGGGGTGTTTCTCCTGGCCTACTGGTGCTATATCGACGGGGTCGATACCATTATCCGCATGGCCGTGGACTATGGCATATCTCTGGGGTTCGCATCGTCCGATTTGATTTCAGCCCTTCTGATCGTCCAGTTTGTAGGGTTTCCCTCCGCGCTGGCATTCAGCAAGCTCGGGCAGAAGTGGGGCGTCCGTCGGTCCATCTGCCTGGCGGTGGCCACCTACATGGGCATCACCCTGTGGGGGGTATTCATGACGCGACCCCGGGAGTTTTATGCTCTCGCTGTGATGATCGGCCTGGTCCAAGGCGGCCTCCAGGCGTTGAGTCGATCCTTTTATTCCCGCTTGATTCCCGAATCGCAATCTGCCGAGTTTTTCGGATTTTACAATATGCTGGGCCGGTTTGCGGCTATTATCGGTCCGGTTCTGATGGGCGTTGTGGGTCTTGGGGTAAGACAGATGCTGATGCCGCCATTGCCGACGCCGGAGCAGATCGTCCATATCGGCCGGCTGGCGTCCAGATGCTCCATTGCCTCGGTGCTGCTGCTTTTTCTGTGCGGACTGGTACTGCTGCAGTTCGTGGATGAGGAAAAAGGGCGGGAGGAAGCAAAAAAATTATAGGTGTTGAAAATTGATGAACTCGTAAAAAATACCCACCCCTGTCATTCCCGCATAGCGGGAATCCAGAACATACTGAAATTACTAAAATTTTTATTTAAGGTGAATGGCAGATGAGGGATAGATATGACTTTTTACAAGGCCATCAAACTTAATTTTTTAAAGATGCTTCAGCAAAATTTCCATCCGCCACCCGCTTTTTTTCCCAGATCCGTTGAAGTTTGACAGCCTGATTCGTGAACACCCAGTCCACCCCCCGGTTGATTTCACGATACAGGCAGTTTTCGGATTCAATAAAACCGGTTCCTGTCTGTTGTCCCTGCCGGTGATGGGTTTGCAGGAGGGTGTTGTTCAGAAACAGGTAATGGCCGGTAATTCCCCCGTAGTGTTTCCGGAGTGCGACAGCGCTCAGATGCCTGAAATTGAGTTCGGCAATCGGTATGAACGTCTGTGAAGGTAAAAAATCGATCCGATCAAACAGGGGCTCATTCAATGACAGAAGATGATAATCACGTTGAGGCGAAAGGGGGGACAGCAGGTCTTTCAGTTGCCGGATATGTCGCGGAGAATCCGGAAATGTCTCTTTTTTGAGTTCGATCATCAGATGCAGGCTGCCCCCGTATCGGTCGATAACTTCCTCCAGGGACGGGATCAGGGGAAAATCCGTTTGAAGTTCCGAAAGGCTCAGAAGGCGGATTTCAGCCTCTGAATCGAACAGCCTCCGTCCGGTTGTATCGTGAAATACCACCGGCTGGTGATCCAGGGTCCACTGAATATCCAGTTCGATGCCCCAGACGCCTTCATCCCGGACACGGTCAAATGCCGGGATGGTGTTTTCTATCAGGCTGAGGTTGTCATGCTCGCCCCGGTGGGAGATGATATGAACATCCTCAAACCGTTTCCTGGCGGGTATGGGTTGTGGCCAGCGGGAATAAAATTGATTTATAAGCCTGTGGAATGCCATTTTTATCCAGCGAGATACAGGCATGGGATTGCATCCTTTATCAAAAATGATACTCAGGGCCATGAAAACCATTTGTGAAAACAGACAGGTGCGAATACGGACAACGCCTGTTGTATTATTTTAAAGGCTGGTGGCGATCTGTGTAAAGAAAAATTCGGAGTAAGGCATGATGCCAGGCTATATCAGGTGCCGGCCTGATCATAACTTCGGCCATAACGTCGTGAGGACCGTCCCGGCCGGTCCCGGCTTCTCCAGCACGATACGCCGGGAACGGCCGGGACTTTGAAACTACACGTAAGAGAATATGGCCGCAGTAATGATCAAGCCTGAAAAATATATACCTTTCAACCATATAGTGTTAATAACTGAGGTGTATTCTGGCAGTAAGTATGGAAAATTCATTGAGGCTTTTATATAACGTTTATCACTATGCTAATCGATTTATCCGGTCAAATTGAACGAATTACCTATGCCAATGAAGAAAACGGTTACACCATAGCCCGGCTGAAGGTCTATGGTCGTCCGGATCTGGTGACGGTGGTCGGCAATATCATGGAGCCGGCGCCGGGTGCAGTCCTGAACATGAAAGGCGAGTGGACCCAACATCCCCGGTTTGGCGAGCAGTTCAGGGTGGTCAATTATGAGACCGCGGTACCGGCGACGGTTTATGGTATCAAAAAATATCTGGGATCCGGGTTGATCAAGGGCCTGGGTCCGAAAATGGCTGCCCGGATTGTCAAAGCCTTTGGTGAGGATACCTTCGATATTATCGAGCATCACATCGAGCGGCTTGCCGAGGTCGACGGCATTGGAAAAAAGCGGATTGAAATGATCCGCGGCGCCTGGCAGGCCCAGAAGGAAATCCGGGAGGTTATGGTGTTTCTGCAGCGCCACGGGGTCAGCTCCGGCTATGCCACCAAAATTTTCAAAGAATACGGAAACGACGCCATTGCCGTGGTCAGTGAAAATCCCTATCGACTGGCTACCGATATCTTCGGCATCGGTTTTGTTACGGCCGACAAGATTGCATCCAGTCTCGGTTTTGATAAACAGTCCAGGTTCAGGGCCGAAGCCGGGATCATCTATGTGCTGCACCGGCTGGCCGATGAAGGCCATGTCTATTACCCGTATGAGCCGCTTATCGAAAAATGCCGGGAGCTGCTCCAGGTGGACAGGGAGGTGATCGCAGATGCCCTGGCGGCGATCTGTGCTGCGCAGAAAATTGTTATCGAAGATCTCAATGAGAGCATCGAGGCGTTTAAGGAAAATTACAAGGCCGTATATCTGGCTAAATATCACCTGTGCGAGACCCGCATTACCAGCCGGCTCCGTATGCTCATGAGCGCTCCGAAAGCGGGTCCTGCCCTGGATGCGGACCGCGCGATCCAGTGGGTCCAGGAGCATCTGGCCATCAAGCTGGCGGAAAAACAGGTCGAAGCGGTTAAAAGCGCCATCGGCACCAAGGTCCTGGTGATCACCGGGGGACCGGGAACCGGAAAAACCACCATCATCAATTCGGTACTCAAAATTTTTTCCGGAAACCATGCCACCGTTCTGATGGCCGCTCCGACGGGCCGGGCGGCCAAGCGCATGACCGAAACAACGGGCCATGAAGCGAAAACCATCCACCGGCTTCTGGAATACAGTTTTAAAAAGGGCGGATTTCAGAAAAACGATGATAGCCCGCTGGACTGTGATCTGCTCATCGTGGACGAGGCCTCGATGATTGATACCATTCTGATGCATCATCTGCTCAAAGCCGTGCCGGTTCAGGCGACCGTGATTCTGGTAGGCGATGTCAATCAGCTGCCGTCGGTGGGAGCCGGAAACGTGCTCAACGATATTATCGGCTCAGGGGTTGTGCCCGTGGTGGAACTGAATGAGATTTTTCGCCAGGCGAAAAACAGCCGGATTATCGTCAATGCCCACAAGATCAACAGTGGCATTGTGCCGGATATGGATTCGTCCGGCCCGAAGACCGATTTTTATTTTATTCGGCAGGAAGATCCGGAAAAAGTGCTCGACATTATATTGCGGTTGGTCCGGGACCGGATACCGGCCCGTTACGGGCATGATCCGGTCGATGATATCCAGGTGCTGACGCCTATGCACAAGGGAATTGTCGGCGCCGGCAACCTGAACGAAACACTGCAGCAGGCGTTGAATCCCGGCACCGGGGGCATTGTCCGGGCAGGCCGTACCTACCGGGTGACCGATAAGGTCATGCAGATCAAAAACAATTATGATAAAGAGGTCTTTAACGGCGATATCGGACGAATCCGGAAGATCCTGGCCGAAGACCAGGACGTGATTATCTCTTTTGACGGGCGCGATGTGGTCTATGACTATTCGGAGCTGGATGAAGTGGTGCTGGCCTATGCCGTATCGGTTCACAAATCCCAGGGCTCTGAATATCCGGTCGTGGTGATTCCGGTGATGATGCAGCATTATATCCTGCTGCAGCGCAATCTGATCTACACGGCCGTTACACGGGCCAAACAACTGGTCGTGATGGTGGGCAGCCGCAAAGCACTGGCCATGGCCGTTCATAACGACAAGACTCAGAAACGCTTTACCCGCCTGGATCAGCGGCTCAGGCAGTATACTCTACCGTTGTAAGTTGGAGAAGAAGCAGTCATGAGTCAGCGGTCAAGGTCCTGAGCGTTGCCTGAAGCCTGTTTTTTTTATATTTTAAAACCAGTTTTCGCAAATTTTTGAAAGGAGTCGAAAAACATGTCTGACAAAGGTGCTCAATGTGCCCGGTGTCCGTTTGAAATGGCACAGAGGCTGTGCAAAATCGAAGGGGGCAAGTCCCCGGAAAATTGTCCGACCAAAACCAAACAGGCGATCATCGAAAAGAGCCTGAAGGAATATGAAATACCGGAGGTAAAGGAGTTTGCCAGGCAGTCATCGCTTCAGGAGGCTGAAGGCTATGGAGATAAACATCTGGGGTATGCCCATGTTAAACCGGTTAAATCCCGTATCGTGGAAGTGATGGAATTTGCGAAAAAGATGAAATACAGGCGTTTGGGGCTTGCGTTCTGTGTAGGGCTTCGCAAGGAGGCCGGAATCGTAGAGGCGGTTTTCTCATCCGGCGGCTTTGAGGTGGTATCGGTCGTGTGCAAGGTGGGGCGGGTGCCTAAGGAAGTCATCGGTGTCAAAGAAGAGGAAAAAATCTGCAGCGGGCAGTTTGAAACCATGTGTAATCCTGTTCTGCAGGCAATGATGTTAAACGATGAAAAGACGGATTTTAATATTCTGCTCGGGCTGTGTGTCGGACATGATTCGCTGTTTTTCAAATATGCCGAGGCCCCGTGTACGGTGCTGGCGGTCAAGGACCGTCTGCTGGGCCACAATCCTCTGGCCGCTGTTTATAATATTGACAGCTATTATCGCAGTTTGAAATAATTCAATCGTATGGGAATTTCCATTCCTTTACGAAGTTGTGTGGATATTTTCTGAACTTCGGTGCGGTCCAGATCCAGTTCCCTGTCGATCCGTTTATTGGACAAATTCAGTCTCATGAAATAAAGGCACACTATCCAGAGGGGTGATGGCGTTCAGCCAATAGGGTGCCGGTCAGAGCATCGAAGCGTTTTTCGCAATTTTTACACCCATAGCGCTGTCTGGCAGGCCCCTTTTCGTTGAACCCCCTTTTGATTACTCGTTTGGAATTACAAAACGGATACCGCCTTCCTTCTGTTCAACGCAATTCGCGTACCGTGTCGTAACCTTGCGCATCATCTGTCAGTGCCTTTATATTTACCTGCATCCGCCGGACGCCTATCGTGAGTTGGTTAAAATAAAATTGTTTTTGGCCACTTTACGACCCTGAAACACAACATGAGCCATATAAAAATATCAACAGCTTCTATGGGAAATCGCAGGTTCTGTTTGGCTTGAGCCTGAACGTAGAGGAAGTCCAGGTCGTTGGATTTTTCGGTCGAAACGATGCGGGGAAAAGCTTCGATATTCCGAAGCATCATGGGGCTGGCTCCGTTGATCGCGCAGCAGGTAATGGGACATGGTGCTGAAGATTAAGGAAGCATTGGATATCCGCATTGTTGTCGTGGAGCAAATTTGTTTTTAAGGACTGCGTTTCCGGTTTAAATTCCAGACCGGCAGCATTTTATCAGATGAAACAAATTAACAGTTGAAATTTGCAGTTGATTGTTGATAATAGCAGAGGCTTCGGTTGCTAACATTCTATTAAGCTAAACAGTTTATTACTTTATCACAGTGGTATTTAATACGATTCGTTTTAAATGCCAACGTGTATAATTGCGTGACAAGGAGGTATCTATTAAAACGACACGGCGCCCCAAAACAACTTTGAAAGATGTGGCGAAAGAAGCTAACGTTTCTTCAACTACTGTATCGCTAGTATTGAAAGATAATGAGACATCCAGAGTTGGGGCTGAAACCCGTAAACGGATACTTGAGATTGCCAAGCGGCTGAGCTACCGGCCGAATTTTGCGGCCCGGGCGCTTCTGAAACAGGAGTGTTATACGTTAGGACTGGTGATAACCACTCTGGTAAACCCGTTTTATTCGGAAATATCCCAGGATATTATCGCCAGGTGCAAAGAAATAGGGTACAGCGTCATTATCAGTTCGGTCCGGGGCGGTATCGAGGATGAAAGACGATCTGTTCAGGATCTGATGGATCGGGGAGTTGACGGACTCATCATATGCTCTGCCCATGAGAAGGATCCGGTTGTATCCGATCTGATTCAGTTCGGAGTTCCGTTTATTCTGGCCCTGAGAGGCGTCAAACAGAATATGGGGGATCCACCGGTTGATTTTATTGTCGTGGATAACAAGCGCGGCGGGTACATTGCCGTCAAACACCTTCTGCAAATGGGGAACAGGCGTATCGCCATCATTACCGGTGATCAGGGGACGCTTACGGGAAAACACCGCCTCCAGGGATCGCTGGCGGCCTTTAAGGCAAATGGGGTCATGCCCTGTCAGGAACTGATTAAAATTGGAGATTTTTATCAGGATTGCGGATATCGCCTGACCGGCGAATTGCTGCGCGAGAAAGACAGGCCCACCGCCATATTTGCCCATAGTGATCATATGGCCGTTGGCGTTCTTGAACGGCTCTACAGGGAAGGTATCAGCGTTCCGGAGGATATGGCGGTGATCGGGTTTGACGATATTGAGATGGGGAGACTGCCTGGCGTTGATCTGACCACAGTCACACAGAAAAAGGCAATCATGGGTCGGATGGCCGTAGACAATCTCATCGCGAAAATCCGGGGTGAATCCTCTTATATTTCCACCCGCATTATTTTAGATCCGGTACTCATTGTCCGTCGTTCCTGTGGATTTCATCTGCCCGGAAACGGTTATGAACTTCCGTTGAAAAAAGGTCAGGAAGAGATCGTACTGGATGGTTCCTTCAATTTGAAAGGCATTTGAACTCCAAACGTTCTGTTTCGTTCCGAAGGATGATGATATCTGCTGCTAAACTGGTGTCGGGAGGGAAAATATCCTAAAAGAGGAAGCTGTTATAGCTTCCTCTTCCAGTTATTTGATGATCCCATCATCAAATAATCAGGGCGCTGATACGCTGAGGTTAAATTCAGGCTCCATCAGTACGACGGAATTGTCATATGCAAAGGTCAGTGCAACATGCCGGATTCCGGATGAATCGGTATACCGGGTATCGATCTGAATCATATCTGAGGCGGTTTCCCCCTGATCCGTCCATTCCCGGATCAATGACTCCAGCTCGGATCGACTTCGATCAACATTTTCTCTGTTTTCAATGGAATCGTTTGCCGAATGCCGTTGCTTTGAACTCAGATAGTTTACGTACAAGGAAAAAAAGCGTTCTTTAGCCTGCAGGGCATTAAATTGACTGATGTCCGGACGGATAACGGTTTGCTCGGTTCCCGATTGAATCCGGGCGGCTATGACGCGTTTTACAAGATACTTATATCCAACCCCGAATGCCATCCCCGTCAGTGCCAGTCCGATAATGATTGCAGCAAAAAGATGTTCCGGATTGATCAGTCTGAGCGCTTTCCACAACGAACAATACCCGGGGAGCTCGTTTGAAACAGAAACCTGCCGCGGTTTTTCAGTTTGTTCCATATTGATTTTTCTCCTGATTACAGTAATATTCCCCATGGAAACCGTTGGGGTTATAATATCCCAAAATGGTAGGTGTGAGGGATTATATATCATCCGGGGTGCCGGTCATCAATGACTTGTCAACGTATCCTTCGCTCATATGGTGTCGTCTTTCGTAAATGTGTTGAAGATCATTTTTGCTGAAATAATACGGCGTGTTGCAGTACTGGCAGCGCAGTTCCAACGGAAACGGATCGGTTGAAATCATGTCGGCCAATTCGTCAGCGGGCATGTGGGCGAGAATAGCGCGAAAAAAATCCTGCCCGCAAGGACACAAAAATTCGATTCGCCGGCTTGCCAGAAACTCAGGCGCGTGTGCTTTGAATACATCTCGGATAAATTGAACAGGGTCGGTGCCATCAGAAAATACAGCGCCCAAAGACGGAAGCTGCCTGATGAGCGCTTCAATCTCAGCTACCGTTGTTTCGCCGGCACCCGGCATCGTTTGAAGAAAAAGACCGCCTGCCCCGGTTACATTTCCGCCGGAATCAAACTGGATGCTCAGGTTAAAAGAAGCAGGCACCTGTTCCGAATGAAGGAAATAATGGGCCAGATCCTGGGCAATATTGCCGTATTGAAGCATGACGTTTCCGGTAAAGGGGGCTTTGTCGTCTTCCAGAAACCGGGTGATCGATAAAAATCCCGCTCCGAAAAATGAGGACAGATCAAAACTGTCTAAAGGTTTTTCCACCGGAATCGGGACTTGCTTCAAAAACCCCCGTACGTCGCCAAAGGCATTGGCCTCGACGACAAGTCCCTTGATAGGTCCTGAGCATTCGATTTCGAGACGAATCCGGTCATTGCCTTTTAAATCGCTGGCTATCAAAGCGCCTCCCATCAAGGCATGCCCCAGCGCCACGGTTTCCAGAATTCCGATTTCATGGTTGGCACGCATTTGATTGATCATTCGTGTGCTGTGAACGATGCCCCCGCGAATGGCGCCTCTGTGCAGTAAAAAATGATACAATTTGTCTTTAGCGCCGGCAGAGAGTTGCTCTTTGACCGTTTCGTCTTTCATTTTCTTATTTATCATAATCCCTTATCCTTTTTTGACTTTGTGCTAAGACATATAGAAAACTGAGCATATTGTGTCAAGACGGAATAAGGCTTTATCTGTCATTACCCCGGGACATGAACGGCAACAGGTTGATTGCTTTTTCCAATGGTAAAACGTTCTGGTAATTTTTATCAATATAAGATATTTTAACGGGCAGTGAATAATTGAGTTGTAAAAAAAGAAACCTTTCAGATGAGCGATAACCAGTAAAGATGGGGTGAAGCGATGAATGTTACATTTTACGGCGCGGTAAGGGAAGTGACAGGATCAATGCACCTGATTTCCTCTCACAGCGACAGAGTGCTGTTGGATTGCGGAATGTTTCAAGGGCGGAGAAAGGAAAGTAATCTGAAAAACAGTGTGCTTCCCTTTGATCCGGAAATGCTCACCAATGTTGTGCTTTCTCACGGCCACATCGATCATTCCGGACGTATTCCCCTGTTGGTAAAAAATAATTTTAAAGGGCATATTATCTGTACGCGACCGACTATGGATGCGTGTGAATTTCTTTTACTCGACAGCGCGCATATTCAGGAATCCGATGCCCAGTATCTCAATTATAAAACCTTGCGGTCCAATCTGTATGGCCTGAAATCCTTCGATGGCTCAAAGCCGTCGTCCAAACGCAGAATGAATGAAATCAAGAAGCTGTTGAAAAAAGACATGCATGCGCTCAATACCGATGTGATCAATCAGCTTATCGCAAAATACCGGCTTGAATTTATTGAACCCCTGTATACCGTAGAAGATGCCGAGCAGTCGCTTTCCGCTTTTGAGGGATACCCGTACAGAGAGCCGGTCACGGTTGGCAGGGATATGACCTGTACCTTCTACGAGGCGGGTCATATTTTAGGTTCTGCCATGTGCATGATCAAAGTCCGTGAAAATGGTCGTTTATTTAGAATTATTTATACCGGGGATATCGGCAGGTTTGACCGGCCGATTATCAGGGATCCGAACACCCTGTTTCCGGAAGAGGACCGGGACATCGATCTGATGATTATGGAAAGTACCTATGGCACACGTCATCACGGCCCCATTGACGATCTGAAAGAGCGAGTGAAACAGGTGATCATCGAGACGGTCAACAGAGGAGGGTCTATCGTCATCCCGGCATTTGCCTTTGGCCGGACCCAGGAACTGGTGTATGTGCTGCATGAACTTTATGATGATAATGAAGTGCCGAAAATACCGGTATATGTCGACAGCCCGCTGGCCATGAAATTGACAAAGGTGTTTGGCGAGCACCCCGAAGTCTATGACCGCCAGACTCATGAAACCTTTCTGGCAAATGCCAAGAATCCTTTTTCGTTCAGTCATCTGGAGTTTGTCCAGTCGGTTGAAGCGTCCATGGCGTTGATGCAGAAAGAAGATTCGCATATCGTCATTGCCTCGTCGGGTATGTGTGAAGCCGGCAGAATCCTTCATCATTTGAGGTATAAAGTCCATAATCCCAAAAATACCATTCTTATTGTCGGCTATATGGCGGAAAATACGCTGGGACGCCGTATCCGGGATCTGGGATGGGAATATGAAAAATCAGGACGAGTGGGCCCCCCGCCAATGCTCAAATTCCTCAACAAATCCTATCCGCTCTGCGCCCGCGTGGTACGACTCAGGGGGTTCAGTGCACATGCGGACCAGACAGAGATGCTCCGATTCTTGAAAATGTCGAATCTGAATATCAGTCAGATTGCGGTTGTTCATGGCGAGGATCATGAATCAACGGGATTTACAGAAAAATTAAGGGAAGAGGGCTATGATGCCTTTATCCCTCATATGGGTGAACCGTTTCAGATCCGATAACTTTGTTGATGACGGGAATTCAGGCTGCCGGCCGATGCGTTTGTCACATGGGCCGGCAGCTTTTTCCCGGATCGCGCCATGTCGTACGCCGGCAGCGGCCGGGACTTCGAAACTACACGTAAGAGAATATGGCCGCAGTTATGATCAAGCCCGGATTTCCGATCTCCTTGATTTAACGTGCTGACCGCGACGTGCCCTCCCCGTGTTTTCTAACCGCCTGTTAAGCGTAAGCATGCTGAGCGGTTGTTGACGTTTGAATAAAGCCAGAAACGCTTAGGGTTCACTCAGAAATAACTTCACATTTTAAGCGCCGATGCATCCTGTCTGGCTGCGTTACGAAAGCTCGGAATATGCTTGATATTCCTGCGCTTTCGTGCACTGCCAGACAAGCGCCTCAACACTTAAAATTGCGAACTTATTTCTGAGTGAACCCTTAATTTGTATTGAAATTTTTTTTCCCCTTTGTTAAGATAAACTCAGTAATTTCATTTCAATATACAAACACAGGATTGCTTGCCTGTTTAGCTCGCCCATTGTTGCGATAAGTGCCGTATTTGTGTATTGCCGTCCGGAGCATTCCAGGTTTATTGTGTTTTTTTCTCATATGAAACTCGCCAGGTTATTCCTATCAATTCGAAACCAACAGGTATGTTGCAATTCGGTAGAATTGTTTGTCGGTAGCACTGAAGCAGGTTTTATATGTTAAGAGGAGTAGTGGTTGAAGATAGAATCGAAAGCACTTGAAGCGAATATCGCCAGCTATAGCGTTGATGTGAGTGTGGATCCCAAGTATTCTCCCTTGATAGAGATAATGTCAAAGTATTACGGGCTCATGCCCGGATTGACTACGTTTCTCAAAGAATTATCGCACCCCTATATGAACTGGCAGTTTATTGTCAAGGAAGCAAGGAGTTATTCGCTGGATTATTTTCACCTGTTTAAAAATCATCTGAAAGGACCCGAGGGCGCAGGTCTTTTCGTCGATATTTTTACCAGATCCATCGAATCGACTGTAAATGATGGGGTCAGGGCTGAGGCAATCGATTATTTTCTCCTGTTTATTCAGAAAGTCATCAAGGATTCAGGCGACCAGCTCCAACGGTTTATGCCGGTACTGGATGTGGCATTCCATCGTGTAAGGCATTATCCGGATGAGGTGTTCGTTCTTTTCGTCAAGAGTTATTATCAAATCAAGAAGCTGGCAGAAATTATTCTGAAAAAATCATATGATGTTGAGATCGACCTGAAGGAAATAAATTTGCTGCTGACCCGGTATTATCTGCATACGTATTCCTACTGGCTGAATGAGCCTGATCCGCAAGCCTGGTTTGAAGCTGAAGCAGGCGATATCCAAAGGCCCGGCCGGCTGAAGGCTATCTTCAGGGACGTATCCCATAACCATATTCAGCAATTGCAGATTTCTCTTGAAAATGCCGTTCGGCAATACCCGAATAATTTACAGCTTTGTCTGGAACAGGTCGTTGGCCTCCCCGGATATAATGAGATTGTGGATGTCTACAAAACCATTCCCCGGGCTTTGTTTGTCGAGGGGGCGCAAAATGAAGAGGGAAACAATAAATGGAAGCTGATATTTCTTTTTCATATCATGCATGTATCCGGTCTTTCATTAATCCATGAAGATTGCCTGAGAGATATCAACCGGACGTTGAGCTGGGTGATTATCAATGAAAAGCACCAGAATATCAGCAAACTCATCGATAAGACATTTTCCATTTTAAAATCGAGATTTGAACATTACCCCGGCACATCGCTCAGCTGTGTGCTGAATGTGGGTAAGGGCGTGTATAAAACCGATGACATCGATCTTGTCAATTTTTTTATCGATTCGATGATCAATCTGGGCTTTCAGGTGCCGATGATCGGAGGGGTGGGAAATGACTGGCAGATCAAAGTCAATCCGGCCCATCTGCTGAATATCAGAACGTGGCTGGAGCTGATCGAGTTGAATCCGAAACGCTCGACGCGACTTTTGTCGTATCTGATTATTCATCTGTCCCTTTGCGGTGTGTTTATCAAGGATACGGATCTGTTTCCGAGAGATATCACCCGGTTGTTGAACAGAGGAATCGGGCCGGTGTATAATCTGGTCAAACAGCTTTGCAAACTGTTTCCTGTCTATTTTAACGATATCGGTGCCGAGGGGCAGCTCAGAGATATTTCCACGGAGATCGATGAGATTCTCAATCGAAAAGACGTGCTGGTTCATTTTCTTCGCAAGCAGAGTCATGTAGAGAGCAGTAACCGGATTGTCAGTTTTATGGAGGCGAGCCTGAAATTCTGGGAGACGGGGGATAAGACAGTCCTGGAACCGTTCGTTCCTCCCGTTATCTTCAATGAAATCGAGTCTGGAGGCCGTTATGTGGACGGGGTTTGCCGGTGCATGACTGCATTGAGCAATCATGGAATAGCACTTCCGAAAGGACTTTTGATTCTGAAGAATGATATGTTGCATCAGGCGCTCAAGGATGTGCCGGGCGTAACGGATATCGACAGAAAACGAGTTGAACTTGCCGTTTCGTTTTATAAGCTGCTCCATCATAAATATAACCTTGACTTTATTGAGACGGGGCATTATATCGCTCAACTTCAGGCGGGGGCGTTTCCCCGTCTTGATCAGCTGAATGAAGCACTGTCAGAAACCGATACCCGGACGAAACTTGTCAGGCTTATCGATTATCTTGAAATGCTCAAACAGCTGATTCTGTCGGATCAGGCATATGAGATTCGGGAGGATATTTATAAAAAAAGGCATTTCGCAGTGGATATCCCGTCAATGTACGGGTGCTATCACGAAATGAAATTCGATGCCCTGGGTCTCACCTTTCGTATTGAGTCTCTGGTCAATGTGCTGCTGGAAGAAGTGGTCGATGCCATTGATCTGAATTTGATTACTAAAGCGACATTCTACGAAATTAATGATCTGCTGCTTTTATTTGACAGGGTACTGAAGCTGGATGGCATCGCATCTGCCGAGTTTGAACGGCAACTTGATTTTCTGGCTCATTCTCTCGGAATCAGAGGGTTTACGTTTACGCAGTTTCTGGATATCTTCAAAGGATTTGCGCAGGCGGTAAAAAATATCATCAATGACTATTTTAACAATATTCATGATCTGAACCTGAATCGTATCCTGTCTCAGATTCCTTTCGGTAAGATTTTGAAAAAATTTCTCCCGCAGGAGGAAATATCGGAACAGGAGAAATTAAAATACAGGATTTCGGAAATATTTTCCAGGGACAGACTGGCCCTGTCTTTGGGACTTCCCCAGTTAGATCTGTTTTTAACGCGGATACTGCATACGCTTTTTCGGCAATCGGATAAAGTGCCGGCGGACAAACTACTGCTTCTGCTCAACTACGATCCCCAGCGGGCGATTACGTTTTTGGAAGATCCTAATAAACGGGTCAACAGCATTATTTATCTGGGGAATAAGGGCGCGAATCTCGTCCGGTTGAAAGAATACGGGCTGCCGGTTCCCCCTGGCTTTATTGTGACCACCGAGGTGTTTCGGTCCAGAGAAATGATTGAGAGCTATGCGCCGGCAGCTCAGAATTTCAGCGATCAGGTCGCGCAGCATATTGCAGGACTGGAGAAAAAGACGGGCAAAATTTTTGGCGATCCCAAAAAACCTTTGCTGCTTTCGGTTCGCAGTGGTGCCTCCATTTCACAGCCCGGAATGATGGACACATTTTTGAATGTCGGCATCAATGAAGATATCGCCTCCGGTATAGCTGACCTGACCGGAAATGCATGGTTCGCCTGGGACAGTTACCGGCGGTTTCTCCAGGGGTACGGCATGTCATACGGGCTGAAAAGAGATGATTTTGATGCCATTATCGATGCGCACAAACACCGGCTGGGGATTCCGCTCAAACGGGGATTTGCGGGCGATCAGATGAAGCGCGTGGCATTGGATTATAAACAGTTCATCTTGGATGCGGGTTTTGAAATCATCGAACAGCCTTTTGAACAGTTGTCCATGATTATTAAACGGGTGTCTGATTCATGGGAATCAGGTAAAGCGAAAACATATCGAAAGATCATCGGAATATCCGATGACTGGGGTACGGCCGTTACGGTTCAAAAAATGGTTTTCGGTAATATATCCAGACAATCGGGTACGGGTGTTTTTTTTACCCATAATCCCAGGTGGTCCGAGGACGTTATTCGGCTATGGGGTGATTTCAGCCAGGGAAATCAGGGTGAAGATGTCGTTGCGGGCCTGGTGCAAACGCTTCCGATTTCAGAAATTCAAATCAGTACGGAGAAGCGGGAAACCGATATCAGTCTGCAGACGCATTTTCCGGATATTTATTCGGCATTGAAACGTATTGCAGTGGATCTGGTTAATGAAAAGGGCTGGAGTCCGCAGGAAATGGAATTTACCTTCGAAAGCCCGGATGTCAACGATCTGTACATTTTACAGTCCAGAGATATGGCCTTCCGGGAACGCAAGAAGGTGTTGACGTTTGATATTGACGATATAATCGATAAAAAATTTCTGGGCCACGGGATCGGGGTCAGTGGTGGTGCCATCAGTGGCCGGGTCGTATTTAATCTCGATGAAATTGATAAATGGCGACGACTCGAACCCTTTACGTCTCTGATCCTGGTCCGGTCCGATACCGTTCCGGATGATATCCGGGAAATTTACGCGGCAGACGGATTGTTGACTGCCAGGGGGGGGTTGACATCGCATGCCGCCGTTGTGGCGCACAGACTGGAGAGAATATGTGTCGTGGGATGTGCTGATCTGCTGTGCAATGAAAAGGAAAAATGGTGTTCATTCAATCAGGTCAATCTTCACTCCGGCGATTATATAAGTATTGACGGTCAGCAGGGGACCGTCTACTGGGGACGAATAAAAATAAATGAGAGCTGAAAGATACATGATGAATCCGGCTTGAACGGTCAAATTCTGTCAGAATGGCTGAATTGGTAACAAGGGAAATGAATTGAGGCGGCCCGGAATTGACCGGTGTGTATTTGTGAAGATGCCGATATGGTGAAAAGGAGGATACAGACATTGAAGCTTGGCATAAACGGATTGGGAAGAATTGGAAAACTGACGGTATGGAATCATCTGGGGCGAAAATATTTTGATGAACTTGTTGTGAATGTCGGCCGTGGCGTGGGCCAAGGCCTTGAAAGTGTCGCCGATTATCTCCAGCATGATTCGACCTATGGATCGCTTCAGGGATGTTTATATGGATATTATTCGAAGCCATTGATCGAAGAAGTGGATGAGGCCAGCGGTTGCATGAGAATTGATGGCGTAAAAATCAAAGTGCTCAGAAGCGATAGAAATCCGGCCGATATCCACTGGGGGGATGAAGGGGTCCGGCTGGTGGTAGATACCACCGGAAAATTTTTGGACCCGACCCTGCCGCCGGACCATCCGGGCGGATCGGTTCGTGGGCATCTGGTGATGGGGGCTGAGAAAGTTCTCGTATCCGCACCATTTAAAATAAAGGATAAAAGCCGACCGATGCCGGAGGATGCTGTAACCACCGTGATGGGCATAAATCATAATGATTATGACCCCCGGGTACATAAGATTGTATCCAATGCATCCTGTACGACTACGTGTCTGGCGCATATGATTAAACCGTTGCTCAACTATTTCGGCGCTGACAAGATTATGTCCGCTTCCATGACCACCATTCACGCCGCGACCGGTTCGCAGGCGGTACTGGATCGTCTGCCGAAATCCGGTGCCAGTGATTTGAGAAAAAACAGAAGCATCCTGAATAATATTATCCTGACGACGACCGGTGCTGCCCAGGCATTGAGCCTTGTGATACCGGAAATGGGTAAAATTGGCTTTATTGCTGAATCCGTCAGGGTACCTACGACCACCGGATCTTTGATTATACTCGTGGTCAACCTGCAGGAAAGGCTGACCGGGGAACCGGTCCGGCGGGATCTGATCAACAGAATATATCAGCAGGCAGCGGAAGAGGATCCGAATCAGTATCTGTATTATACGGAAAAGCAGAATGTGTCCTGCGATATTATCGGAATGCCCAGGGTCGCAACGATCATTGAAGCCCATGAAACGCATACCCGGACTGCCGAAGCCAGCATTGATCTGGGGCATGTGCCGGGGCTGGGGCCTCAAGTCAAAGAGTCGCTGAAAGATATGATCATTCGGATACCCGTTACTCAGGCAGTGATATACGGGTGGTATGATAACGAGTTGGGCAGCTATGTCAACATATTTGGCGACCGAACGGTTTCGGTAGCCGAGAGCATGTAGGGTGCTGCCCGGCCATGCAGGTTTGCTCTTTAGCGGCAAACGATGATGCAGATCCGGTAGCGACCGAGGTCGGCGCCGCAGTTATCTGCTTCAGGAAATGTCAGGGTCTGCTCTGATGTACTGCCTGTCCTGTCAAGAGCGGTCGAAATTAAACAGAATCGGTTGTATAAGGAACAACGTTATTGCTAAGTACGGTAAATTCGTCTATTGACAGCGTTTCGGCACGTCTGGAAGGATCAATGCCGGATTGCTCCAGAACGCTTCCAGCGGTAGCTGCATCCATCGGAAGCTGACTTCCGGCCAATGAATTTTTCAACGTTTTACGGCGCTGCCCAAATGCCGCTTTAATGACTTTGAAGAGCAAGTCTTCATCTGTTGCAGGCAGAGGGATTTCTTTTTTAAATTGGACATAAAGTACTTCAGAGTCTATTTTGGGCTTAGGAAAGAAGGCAGAGGCCTTGACTTCAGTTAACGTTTTAATATCGGCGCAATATTGGAGCATGGCAGACAACCGTCCGTAATCCCGGTTTCCCGGAGTTGCTTTAATCCGCTGGGCCAGTTCTTTTTGAAACATCAGGACCGCATGATGAATGATGTGTCTTGAGCGGATCATCCGGACCAGTATCTGGGAGGATATATTGTACGGGAGGTTGCCGACGATAACAATTTTCCGGTTCTTGTCTTCGGCAACGTGTTCGATATCGACCGTTAGAATGTTTTCGTTCAATAAGACGATGTTGTCAATATGATGGCTGTCCAGTTCGTCCTGTAATATCGGAATGATCCGGGGATCTTTTTCAATGGCATATATCTTCCCGGCGATTTTTGAAAGCGGAATCGTCAGCGCGCCGAGGCCTGCGCCTATCTCAAGGACCACATCTTTCGGGCCAACCCCGGAACGGGATGCGATGGACTGCGCAATGGACGAATCAGACAGGAAATTCTGGCCGTATTGCTTTTTTGCCTGAATGTTCCACTTGTTGAGAAGTGCTGCGGGTGACGTCATAGTGTTATTCTTTATCGGTGAAAGGGTGGATTTCCGAGGGCTTGCCTGTGGCGGCAGGCCGTATGGCGGTCACGATTTTACGGGTGATCCAGTAAGCCGCTATTCCGGGAATAACGCCAAGAATGATTCCGCCGGTAATCATGGCAACGGTAATTTCAACTCCCTGGTTCAACAGCTCGGAGATGTCGATCCGATTTTCATCAAACGGTGAACAAATGCCCATGACGTGCATGCCGACTTTATAGCTGCCATAGTAGAACACGGGAATCGTGACAGGATTGCTGATCCAGACCCCGATTGCCGCCGCCGGTTTGCTGGCACGGCATATGAATGCCAGCGACAGTGCAATCAGGGTATGAAAGGGGATTGTCGGTGTGACAGCGACAAAGATACCGATAGCCATGCCCAGCGCGACATAATGCGGATCGCCGTTGAGTCGTTTGAACCGATGAATGAAATTTTTTGCTTTTAATTTTATGTTCATATGAAACCGGGAATGCGTTTTGATATTTATTTTCAATCCGCCCTGTATAGCATGGATTGAAATATTTTAAAATATTGTTTTGCCAGGGATATATAAGAGGTTGAGTTTAAGGCTAAACTTAGGTATCTATAGTATAGAAATTTTTATCTGAAGTTTAAACTGGAAATCAAAAATACAGCTGTGAAGCATTGCAATTAACCGATACACTCTTATCTTAACGGATATGGAACTGTAATTATCTGATTATGAACAGTTAAAATCCGCAAATTAAGTTCCGTAATGTCGGATCAGGTCGATGAAAGTTATGGCGGCAGGCAGTGCAGGGTTCATTCTGCTGATTTTGGCGAAGACATTAAAGTATTGACTTTTGATGTAATATTAAGTAATTGGCATGAAAATTTAACTGTGCTTTCTGCCGATGATTATGGTGCTGATGATTATGGTTATTAATTCAACTTGTTAAGGAGGCTTTAGCGATGAGAAAAAAAGGAAAAACAGTAAGCTTTGACGCAATGGTCAAGTTTTTCATGCAGAATTATAACATCCCGACAACAAAAGACTTCGATAAGGTGATTGCCCGGATGGATCGGCTCGAAAAAATGGTCAAAACTTCATCTTACGGGAAAAACAGACGATACGCCAGAGGTATCGCAGCCGGTGCGCTGGGAAGACCCGCCATGTCCGCATCGGATATGGTCCTGGAGATTATAACAAAATTCAAACAGGGTGTTGATTTTACAGAAATTCAGGCTCGAACCGGATTCGAAGAAAAGAAACTTCGAAACATTATTTATCGTTTAACCAAACTGGGCAAAATTACGCGTAAAAGTCGCGGCATTTATGTCGGTTCAGCGTCATCTTCATCTGCGCCTGAAGAGGAATAAAGACTGATATGTCTTTATGATGGACAGGGGTTGATATTTGTTTTCTATTTATATCCAGGGATAAGGTTAAAATGATGTACAGTTTTCCGTACCCCATGAAACTTGAGAGGTCTCAATGATGAACGTGCCTGCGTCTGGTCATTCTTCGGTGTTAAGTGAAGGAGCGAATATCTGTGGCTATCGATTGAAAAAAATCGTGGAACTCAAAGATCAACACGGTGTGTTCTATGAACTTGAGCATATGGCGACAGGGTGCAGGCACGTTCATATCAGTAGCCGTGACAAGGAAAATACCTTCAGTGTTGCGTTTAAAACGGTTCCGGAAGATTCGACCGG
This sequence comes from Desulfobacterales bacterium, assembly GCA_028704555.1. Taxonomy (NCBI): domain Bacteria; kingdom Pseudomonadati; phylum Thermodesulfobacteriota; class Desulfobacteria; order Desulfobacterales; species Desulfobacterales bacterium. The sequence goes on along the minus strand of JAQWFD010000008.1, from coordinate 38,530 downwards.
GGTGGCTCATATTCTGGAGCATACGGTTTTATGCGGTTCACGCAGGTATCCGGTACGGGACCCTTTTTTTTCAATGTTGAAAAGGGGGCTCAGCACGTTCATGAACGCCTTTACGGCGTCTGACTGGACCATGTATCCGTTTTGTACACAGAATCGGAAAGATTTTTACAACATTCTGGATGTGTATCTCGACGCCGTCTTTTTTCCGAATCTCAATGATCTGAGCTTCAAGCAGGAAGGACATCGGCTGGAGCTGGAGACTACTACAGGAAAAGATCCTGCACGACTTGTGTACAAGGGCGTTGTATACAATGAAATGAAAGGGGCCATGTCGTCGCCGGATCAGGTTATGGAGAGATCCCTCATGAATGCTCTTTATCCGTCTTCCACCTACCGATTCAACTCCGGTGGCGAGCCTTCTGAGATTCCGAAATTGACTCATCAGGAATTGGTAGAATTTCACCGGAGGCATTATCATCCGAGCAATGCGTTTTTTTATACTTACGGAAATCTTCCCCTGGAAGAGCACCTGACATTTATTCAGGAAAAGGTATTAACTCATTTTACCCGGATTGATCCGGAAACCGACGTGCCGCCACAACCTCGATGGACCACCCCCAAAACGGCTACTTATACCTATCCGCTGGGGAAAAATGAAGACCCGTTGAAAAAGTGTCAAATCAGTATGGCATGGTTGATGGCCGATATCCGGGATTCATTCGAAATTCTGGCTCTGACGCTGCTGGAACAGATTCTGCTGGGAAACGCCGCATCACCACTTCGAAAGGCGCTGATCGATTCCGGACTCGGAACATCGCTGAGTGATGGAACCGGTTATGACGGGGAGCATCGTGATACTTCGTTTGCCTGCGGGCTCAAAGATGTGGAGGAATCTTCGGCAGACCGGATCGAGTCAATTATCGTTAACGTTTTCCAGGAGCTGGTGGCCAATGGGATCGAAAGAGAACTGATTGATTCGGCGGTTCATCAGCTGGAATTTTATCGTAAAGAAGTAACAAATCAACCCTATCCCTATGGATTGAAACTGTTGCTGGAATTTTCCGGAAGCTGGTTTCATGGTGGTGATCCGGTCAATGCCCTTCAGTTCGACGCGGATTTGCGTCGCCTCGACAGCGAACTGGAAAAAGGGCCCTTTTTTGAACAGAGAATACAACGCTATTTTCTGGATAATCCTCATCGGGTCTTGCTCAAACTGATCCCGGATCAGTTGAAAGAGAGCCGGGAAGCCGGGGAGGTGGTGCAGGCGCTGGAACGGAGACTGGAAGGGATGACACGTTCCGAACTGGATCAAATCATCAAAGATGCCGATGCCTTAAAAGCGCTGCAGGAGTTTCAGGAAGATGTTTCGTGTCTTCCTACTCTGGGGCTGGAGGATATCCCTCCTGAGGTGGATATCGTCAAAGAGAATAGCAGCTTTCCGGATGTGCCGGCGACCTGTTATCAGCAACCGACATCGGGGATTTTATATGTTTCAGCTGCTTTCGGCGCCGGTCAGGTGGCCGGCCCGTTACTTTCTCTGGTCCCATTTTTCTGTTATGCCTTTTCCAAGATGGGAACCCGTCGTCGTGACTATACAGAAATTGCCCGCCGGATGGATCTGTATACCGGCGGGATCGGGTTGTCGATCAATGCCCGAACCCGCTTTGACAGTGACGGGGTATGCCTGCCGTTCGCACTCCTGGGTGGTAAGTGTCTGGCGAGAAATCAGGATCAGATGTTTGAGCTTCTGGATGAGCTTCTTTGTGAAGGGGACTATTCCGATCTGAATCGATTGAAAAAACTTCTTCTCCAGTACAGGGCCGGTATAGAGTCCATGGTGGTGCAAAATGGACACGGGTTCGCCATATCCCTGGCTTCCAGGAATTTTTCCCGTACCTGCGCATTGAGTGAGCAATGGAACGGGATTTTCCAGCTCAAAGTTTTAAAAACGCTGACCGATGACTTGACGGACGAAACGCTCGAGTCGCTGTCGCAGGATATGTCCCGGATTGCCGGTGTGCTTATTGGAAGGCAGAACATCCGGGCGGCTCTGGTTGGTGAAGAGGACTTGCTTACGACGGCAGGCTCGAAGATTGCCTCGCTTCAGGAGAAACTTGACAGCGGGCCGTCAGACGGGTTTGTGCCTCCTCCGATTGATGTGGATGACTACATTCCGAGAGAAGGGTGGAGTACGTCGACGTCCGTTTCATTTGTGGCCCGGATGTTCAAGGCCGTTCGAATGGGGCACGAAGATGCGCCGGCGTTGTCAGTGATCAGCAAGCTTCTCAGGTCGATGTATTTGCATCGTGAAATCCGTGAAAAGGGCGGAGCCTATGGGGGATTTGCGGTATATAATTCGGAAAACGGCCTTTTCGGTTTTGCCTCCTACAGGGATCCGCACATAGCCTCCACTTTGAAGGTATATGAGGGGGGGGAGGCCTTTATCCGATCCGGTGCCTGCACGGATGGAGATATAAAAGAAGCTGTGCTTCAGGTATGTTCTGAAATTGACAGACCCGATCCCCCCGGTCCGGCTGCCAGAAATGCGTTTTTCAGGAAGATTGTTTCGCTGTCAGACGAGCAGAGGCAGGAATTCAAAAGCAGGCTGCTGTCGATGACCCGTCGGGAAGTGATGCGTGTTGCGGAAACGTATTTTGATCGTCATTCGCAGAAGAGTGCAGTGGTTGTGATTTCGGGAGAAGAGGCGCTTAAACGCGCAAATGAAAAACTCGGGCAATATCCCCTGGAGCTGCATCAGATATAAAACCGGTAAGTTTGCAGATCGAACGATGATGTTTTCGAATCGATGCCGAAGAATCGTGCCTGCATCGGTATCGGTTCGCAGTTTTTCGGTAGTCAGGCACCCTCCGGTTTTTACCGGTCCCGTGAATAAATCCTCAATGTGCACCATGTATCCCCCCGGTAAATCTGACAATATTTTATGATCGTGAAAAACTGCATTATAGGATTTGCTGCCTGGGCTACGATATGCCGGGATTTTTTGTCTTAACTTCGGGTATTAAATTGCCGGATAGAGCGGATTGTATCATCCCGTCAGTCAGCAACGAAATACAGCGGGGATGGCGAACTGTCCCGGTTGAAGTAAAAAAAGACATTGACACCGAATAGCTCTGGATTTAATTATGGTGAAAATGGTACGCTACCCGGATATTGAACGAGTTCGAAAAAAATAAATCGCAGGAGAATAGACATGCAGAAAAAAGTGACTGTACCCGAGATCAGGGCCCGAAAGAAAGATCCGAAAGCCATTACCATGCTGACCGCATATGATTACCCCTGGGCGCTTCTGGTAGATCAGGCCGGTATTGATATGATTCTGGTGGGCGATTCTCTGGGTATGGTGGTTCTGGGGTACCCGGATACGGTATCGGTAACTATGGATGAGATGATGCATCATATTAAAATCGTTACACGGGTTGTGAAACATTCACTGGTTGTCGGTGATATGCCGTTCGGCTCTTATAACGTGTCGGTTGAAAAGGCGGTTGAAAATGCCAACCGGATCATGAAAGAGGGTCGGGCGGATGCCGTGAAGCTGGAAGGCGGAAAAGTCATGGCGCCCGTTGTGGAAGCGATCGTCAACGCCGGAATCCCGGTTCAGGGGCATATCGGACTGACGCCCCAGACCGCCTCTGCGCTCGGCGGATTCAAGGTGCAGGGCAAAAATGCAGCAGCGGCCCGCCAGTTGATCGAAGATGCCAAAGCCCTTGAGGCGGTCGGATGCTTTTCTCTGGTTCTGGAAGCGATTCCCGCACCGATTGCCGAGATGATCACCGAAGCCGTCTCGATTCCCACCATAGGCATTGGCGCCGGGGTTAAGTGCGACGGCCAGGTTCTGGTGACGCACGATATGGTCGGGCTGTTTGACAAATTTGTCCCCAAGTTTGTAAAACAGTTTGCCGCTATCGGGAGTGCGATCTCAGATGCGATTGCGCAATACAAGGATGAAGTGGAAAACAGGCGCTTTCCGGAAGCAAAGCACAGCTTTACCATGAAGGCCGAAGAAATTGAAAAATTGATCCAGATCCTCGATAAATAACCACAAACGGGTTCATTCCTAAAAAACGGGTTTTCGCTTCAGCTTCCGGGTGGCTGAAGTGAAAACCCGTTTTTATATCTGCATGCCAATACAACGGTTTACCCGATGCGATGGGGTAATCCTGCTAGACCGTCATATTTTCCGGAGGAAGACTTCTTCGAGTTTTTGAACCGCAGCGTGTGACAGAGAGCCCTTTGCGGTTGCGATGTCAATGGTATGAATCCCCAGCTGTCTGTAAAGGGAAAGGAGTTCAGGCTTTTTCGACTGAATTTCATCCATATGGGTGACGATGGTTTCGGCGTCCCCTCTTTCGATGGGGCCGGTCAACGCCTGGGGAATCCCGACGTTTTCAATGTTTGAAAGCGTGCCTTCTATCAGGGGCTTAAACAGCTTAAAGGCTTCTTTGTCCGGCACTCCCGCATCTTTAATGAGCTTGAAGGCCAGATCCAGCAGGGTGACCAGATAGTTTGATACCACCACCGCCGAGGCGTGATAAAGCGTTTTCGCCTCGGTTTTGATTTCCATAAATTGCGCCCCAAGATCCGTTGAAATGATCCGGGCAGCGGAAACGGCTTCCGGATCGCCTTCTGCTGAGATGATAATGTCCTTGAACGGGTTTTGTGTGATCTGTTTTGATGCAAAACTCTGCAGGGGGTGCATTGAACCGATGGCCGCACCGCATCGCCTCGCCGGGGATAGGATTCTGGATGACAACAATCCGCTGCAATGGAATACGATGGATTGTTCCGAAAAACCGCCGTTGTCTGCGATCTGGAGACAGGCCTCGACGATGACGCTGTCCGGTGTCGTGATAAAGATAATATCTGCAGACCGGGAAATGTCCCAGTTGATTTTGCTGAATTTTCCGATTCCGGCCAGGTCAGCGGCATTGCGTGCCGATGCCAGGGTTTTGCTGGCCATGCCGGCTGATTTGTATCCGGCCTGAGTCAAAAAGTTGGCCAGTGTCGTACCGACTTTTCCGCATCCAATAATGGCAAAAGATGGTTTCATAACCAATTTTCCTGCAACGCGTGAAGTGAGGGCTGTGTGACCTGACAGCCGTTGATAGGGTGAACAATCTTCAGGGCTCCGGCAGCTCAACGCATAAAATCGCGAGTTTATTTTTATGCTGTTGTGAGAGACCCGAATGACAGAATAAACCCTATTTACACTGGAGAACAAAAATAAGCAACCGCATCTGGCCTATGATCTGTTGACGGACTGGTTTTCTGAAATTTGGTTTTCAAAAGATGGACACGGGCGGGTGTTTTCGATCCTGACGGTAAAAAAGTCGATTTTATGGATGCAAACGAGCTGCGCTCAATTGTCATTCGCCTCGATAGATATAAACCGGTCAGGCTGACAGCTGATACTCTATCTGAATTTGGCGGAAGCCAATTGGCGGACGGGTAAAATGCCTTAACGAGTTTATGTCATAAAAAATAAGATGAAGTTTTTTCTTGACTTTAATTTGCTATTTTGGGAAAAAAGCTAATTCTTTTAAAAAATTTAATTTGATAAATTTAGAAAACCTGACTCAATGCAATTTTTACTGTAACATAAAGAACATGAGGGATGGTTTGTGAAAATTCCCCATTTTAAAACGGGGATTAAGGCTCAAAAAAAAGATTTTATGAGCTTGGGTAGCATAAGCGTTGAGACTTATATTGCGATGCATCCGCCAGCCTGAATGTTGAAACAGTAAGTAAAGACTATGGGAAAGGATTTCTAAAGTTGATAGTGCTGCCTTAAAAAATCCATATCCGGGTTTAGGGCGTGAGGAAAACTTAACTATGTAGGTGGGAGGTTTGAAATGAAACCAAATGAAACGTGTTCGGCAATCAGAAATGCTTCCAGTCTGCAACCAGAAGTCATTGCAAAATCAGCTGGGGGTGCGGAAAAATTTGAATGGTGGGGGCTTTCACCGGAAGAGGCCAGAAAAATCATGGTCAACAAGCCAAAAAGTTTGAGAGATAAGACCTCTACCATGAAAGAGGCCGTTGATCGATATGTAAAAGATGGCATGAATATCGGTATCGGCGGCTTTGTCAATACCAGACCTCCCGTCGCAGCTATTCATGAAATTATCCGCCACGGCGCAAAAGACCTGACCCTTTCATTCCAGTCTAATTCAATCTGTCCTGAACTGCTTGCCGGCGCCATGCTTCTGTATCCTGAACATATATCCGTCAAACGCGTTGAACTGGCCTGGTGGGGATATGAAGTCATCGGTATTGCACCGCTGCTGAGATATCTCAATTCCAAAGGCATGATTCTGATGGATGATTATACCAACCTGGGCATGGCGGCCCGATTCAAAGCTGCATCCATGGGTATTGAATTCATGCAGGTTCGGGACCACGGTGGCGCCGATATGGAGCTGACCAACCGCGGGATGATGGTAAAGAGCCCGTTTACCGGGAAAAATACCTACCTGGTAGCGGCAAGCTATCCGGATCTTGCGCTTGTTCATGTCACGGCTGCGGATAAATTCGGAAACAGTCGTATTTTTGGCGCAACCTGTACCTGCCCGGAACTGGCACTCGCCGGCGGTCATTGTATCGTCAGTACCGAGCAGATCATTTCCAATGAGATTATTCGAACCTATCCGAATCTGACAGAGATTCCCTATTCCGCAGTGGATGCAGTGGTTGAGCAGCGTTTTGGATCCTATCCTGGAGTCCATTACGGGCATTACTGGTTTGATATGGAGCATATCCTGATGTTCAGAAAAGCCTCTGATAATTTCCGTAAAACCGGTAAAACCGATGAACTGAAGAAATACTATGATGAATATATCTTTGGATGTGAAACATTTGACGATTTCCTGAGCAAAATTCCATATAAAACGCTTAAGAAACTGAGAGATTTGGACGGCGGGCAGCCCATCATCGTTGGGTAATGATCCATTTGATAGCATTCATCCTGAAATAGGATAGTCTTTTCAAGTTCAAGGAAGGCGATGACTTTAACATATTGAATGAATTGAAGATTTTTATGGTTAACGTCTGAGTCTGACACGCATGAAAAAACAGACATTTATGGATGGATACTTGTTAAAAAAAAGCAAGGAGGTTATACAATGGCTGAATATACACCATTTGAAATGATCGCATATACAGGTTCCAGAGTTTTGGAAGATAACAAGATCGTGTTTGTCGGAACCGGTCTTCCGATAATCGCGTCCATGCATGCACAGCTGACCCATGCACCGGGTCTCGGGTTGATTTTTGAAGCCGGCCCCCTGGCACCGGTTCTTGAAATGGGGATGCCGCTATCCGTCGGTGATACCCGTGCCTGCCGCAAAGCCTGTTATCTGAAAGGATTGAACGCCGTATTTGAATTGACCCAGAGAGGACATTCGGATTTTGCATTTATCGGCGGCGCTCAGATCGATAAGTACGGCAACATCAACTCCACGTTCGAAGGCGGAACCTATACCGAAGCTGTGACCCGGTTCCCTGGCAGCGGCGGCGCAGGTGCCATGGCAGCCAACTGCGAAAGAACCATCGCCATCATGGCGCTTGAACCTCGACGGTTTGTCAATAAACTGGACTATATTACTAGTATCGGTTACGGTGACGGCTCTCCGGATTACAGGGAAAACGCGGGTGTGATGGGCGCCGGTCCCTACCGTGTCATTACCAACGAAGCATTGTTCGGGTTTGATGAAAAAACAAAGCGCATGGTGCTTCTGGAAGTGATTCCGGGTAAAACCGCACAGTATATCCAGGACAAGGTCAGTTTTGAACTGATCATTTCTCCGGACCTGAAAGAAATGGTCGAGCCGACGGCAGACGATCTGAAACTGCTTCGGGAAAAATGCGATCCGGACGGATATTTTCTGGCCAGACAGCTGAAGTAATCTGATTTGCAGGGGGGGATCCCCCGATATTAAATACATTCCAGAATCCGGGTCCTCAGGGGCCCGGATTTTGTATTTCTATGGCAGCCATGTCTCAATTTATTGGCGGTGTTCTAAAATCCGTTGACTAATAGAAAATATCGGATATTATAAAATGTTTATGGAAATACGGCTGTTTTAAACAGGAACCGTTTGATTTTTTTACAGCAGCTCGTGAGATCTCAACGAATTGATTGAACACGTGACGATATGAGAGGAAACTGACGCAAAGATGATTCATCTGATCAGAGGATTTAAAGACATATTGCCGGGTGAAGTGGAGCTCTGGCAGTATATAGAACGAACTGCCATAGACCTTTTTGAAAATTTTGGCTTCAGGGAAATCCGGGTTCCCATTATGGAACGGACCGAACTGTTTTCCCGGAGTATCGGGGAAGATACCGATATCGTGGAAAAGGAGATGTATACCTTTCCTGACCGGAAAGGCGAATTCATCACCCTTCGGCCCGAGGCCACGGCCTCTGTCGTGCGCTCCTATATTCAGCAGAAACTGTACACGACGGATCCAGTACAGAAGCTGTATACGATCGGTCCGATGTTTCGAAGGGAACGGCCCCAGAAGGGAAGATACCGGCAGTTTTATCAGATCGATGCGGAAATTTTCGGCTCCCAATCCCCTCTGGCGGATGCCCAGTTGATTTTTATGCTGGTGTCACTGTTTATCAAATTGTCCGTGACCGATGCCACGGTGCACATCAATTCGCTGGGCTGTCCGGAATGCCGTCCGAAATTCCGGGAGGCGCTCTCCGGCCTGTTGAAACAGGTTGAACCGCAACTGTGTGAGGACTGCGTCCGGCGAAGCACGCGAAATCCGTTAAGGGTACTGGATTGTAAAGTGCCCACATGCCGGGATGCCATCGCGGAGGCGCCGTCCGTAATTGATTTTCTGTGTCCGGAGTGCCGCGAGCATTTTGAAACCGTCACGCGTCTGCTGGACACGATGAACGTGCCCTATGTGCGGGATAAGCGCCTGGTCAGGGGCCTGGATTACTATACCCGGACGGCCTTTGAAATTCAGACCGGTGCACTGGGTGCCCAGAACGCCATTGCCGGCGGAGGGCGCTATGACAGTCTGGTCAAAACACTGGGCGGACCGGATACGCCTGCCATTGGATTTGCCATCGGTTTTGACCGGCTGGCGGAAATCGTTGCCCTGTCGGGCCGTGATTTTTCAAAAGGTCCCGAGGTATTTATTGCGGCATTGGGAAAGGATAGTCAGGCCAGGGCCTTTGAATGGCATTGTGCGCTGAGTATGGAAGGCATTTCCACCGAGATGGATTTCAGTGGTCGCGGACTCAAGGGGCTTATGAAACGGGCGAGCAGGCTCAAATCCCGTTACGTGTTGATCGCCGGCGAACAGGAGCTGGAACAAGGCGCGCTTGTTCTTCGGAATATGGCCACCAAAGAGCAGGTGGCGGTTCCGGTTGATTGCGTGGTCGAAACCGTTAAATCAATGATTTTACAATGACCATCGTGTCGCTTTCCCTTTTGGTGGGGGTGCGGTATGATTGCAGATAATGATTATATGGTGAATAACTCAGTTGGAAAGGAGTCGTTCCATTGATAGATAAACTTGGAGATTTGAGGCGAACCCATCACTGCGGCCAATTGACGGTCGATAACGAGGGTCAGGCGGTTGTGCTCATGGGGTGGGTCCAGCGTCGCCGGGATCTTGGCAGCCTGATATTCGTTGATTTGAGAGATCGGGAAGGCATTACCCAGGTCGTGTTCAATCCGGAAACCGATTCGGCCCTGCATGAAAAGGCTCACAGCATCCGTCATGAGGATGTGATCGCCGTGACGGGGACCGTGGGCAGGCGTCCGGAAGGCATGGAAAATGCGAATATGTTGACCGGCGGAATTGAAGTGACCTCTCTGGCGCTTCGAATATTGAACCGGGCGCAGACGCCGCCGTTTTTGATCGATGAGTCAACCGACGCAGTATCGGAAACCGTTCGTCTGAAATACCGGCACCTGGATCTGCGTCGCCCCCGGCTTCAAAGAAATCTCGTCCTGAGGCACAAGGCGGCATTTTCTGTGCGTCAATTTCTCGACAGCCGTGGTTTCCTGGAGGTGGAAACGCCGATGCTCACCCGGAGTACGCCGGAGGGTGCCAGAGATTATCTGGTTCCCAGTCGAGTGAATCCGGGCCATTTTTATGCCCTGCCACAGTCGCCGCAGCTGTTCAAACAGCTTTTGATGGTTGCCGGTTTTGATAAATATTTTCAGATTGTTAAATGCTTCAGAGATGAGGACTTGAGAGCTGACCGTCAACCGGAATTTACCCAGATCGATATGGAGATGTCCTTCGTGGGTGAAGAGGATGTCATGGCGGTTTCCGAAGAAATGGTAAAGACGGTTTTCCGTGAAGTTCTTGGTGTCAGTGTCGGTTTGCCCTGTCCGCGGCTGACGTATCAGGAAGCCATGTCGCGTTTTGGAATTGACCGGCCGGATACGCGCTTTGGCCTGGAGCTGAAAGATCTTTCCGATATCGCAGCAGATTGCGGTTTCAAGGTGTTTTCCGGTGCCGTACAAAGCGGCGGTGTTGTCAAGGCGATCAACGCAAAAGGCTGTATTGATTTTTCGAGAAAAGACATCGATGAGCTGGGCAAATTCGTTGAGATCTACAAGGCAAAGGGGCTTGCCTGGATTAAGGTCAAAGAAGGCCAGTGGCAGTCACCTGTTGCCAAATTTTTTACGGACGGGGAAAAAAAGACGATCGAGCAGCGCCTGGAGGCGGAAACCGGTGATCTGCTTCTCATCGTGGCAGATCAGCCCAGAATCGTTAATGATGCCCTGGGGCAGCTTCGAAACCATCTCGGAAAAAAGCTGGGGCTGATCGATGAGAAAGCGTTCAGTTTTGTATGGGTGACCCATTTTCCGCTGCTGGACTATGATGAGGAAGAAAAACGCTACGTCGCGCTGCACCATCCTTTTACCGCACCGCTCGAGGAAGATTACGATCTGTTTGAAACCGATCCGCTTTCGGTCCGGTCACGCGCTTATGACCTGGTGCTTAACGGGTCAGAAATCGGCGGCGGCAGTATCCGGGTTCATCAGATCGAGGTGCAGAAAAAGATTTTCAACGCCCTGGGCATGACCCCGGACGAGTATCAGGAAAAATTTGGTTTTCTGCTGTCAGCCCTGGATTCCGGAGCCCCCCCTCATGGCGGTATAGCCTTTGGTTTAGACCGGCTGGTAATGATTCTGTGTGCCGAATCGTCAATTCGAGATGTCATGGCTTTCCCGAAAACCGTATCGGCCTCATGTCCGTTGACCAATGCGCCATCGATCGTCAGCCCGGACCAGCTCGATGACCTTTGTCTGAAAATTCAGAAATGCAAAAAGGATAACGCCTCACCGGAGTCCGGTGAGTAAATTGAAAAATTATCTAAAAAATAAGTTGACTTTTCCGGAGGGAATGGGTAAATAGTAAAAGTTCATTCAACGAGCATTCCCCAGTAGCTCAGTTGGCAGAGCGAGTGGCTGTTAACCACTAAGTCCGCGGTTCGAGTCCGTGCTGGGGAGCCAGTAAACATAAGGGTTTAGAGATTTTCGTCTCTAAACCCTTTTTTAGTACCCACCATCATACCCACCATGCAGACTCAAAAACAGGGTAAACCCCACATAAAAAAAAGAGTGGCCCGACATGTCCGCCGATACCACTCTCAATGTTTTTATTTGCCCAGGAAGCCGGGCAGGGATCCCTATTTTTCGGCTACCCGGTCTATCCTGAGCAAAGCTTGTGATTTTATCCATGCCGTAGCATGTGTTCAAATAAGATCGTCCGATATACGGCAAGTGCGCGTGTTATTCGTCTTCTCCCTCGCAATCATCCGGGTAAAATTCACCTAAATTGTCAAAAAAAGCCCGTTACCCCTACGCGTTGCGACATCTGCCCATAAAGCCCACCACATGGCCGATATCGGGTTTTATTTAAAGGATATACGATAGTATAGATCATGACATAAAATCTCTGTCGTAACACGCTGACGGCTTCATTTTTAAGCGGGTTAGGATTTGTTATGTTTGTACCGGCTATTTAGAACTGATAGGATAATTCTTTTTACATAATCGTAAATTTTAGGTGCCTTATTGAATCTATTTAAATTGCCAGTGATCATAATTGAATAGATTCCGGAAAGATGACAGATATAAAATTAATACCGCAATATTTTGGATAATTTGAAACCTGTAGTACATAGCAGGTATCTGCATTCGGGAATTTTTAGGTATGGATTTAGAAAAATGGGATAAAAACAAAAAAACGCTTAAATATAACACCGCCCCAATTTACACAAAGCACTTTCTGCACGAACGTCCCCTCTTACGCCCCGACTCCAATTAGCTCTTTTGATGCTTTGGCGTGACTGGGAAAATTGTTTAAATGTGGGCTGTGATATGCAATTTTTGACATAGTATCCCTGCCTGACTTATGCAGGCAGGGTTTTTGTAAATGGTTAGTGTCTTGTTGGGTCATTCAGGATGTATCGCTGGCCTTTCTTAGGCGGAGGCGGTAATGGTTCATTTTTTGTGACAGTTCTCTCTTTGCCTGTGTCTCCGCCACGGGGTCCGATAATGCCATACTGACCTGAACGCGGTGCTTTTTGCCCTGGTTTGAAACTTTTTTTTGCCATAATAATTGTTTCCTTTGTCAAGAAAAGGTTAATAAAATAAATTAAAACCCCTCGTTCTGTTCGCAGGAGAGGGGACACCCCGGTTGCTTAAACAATTCTATCGTAGGTTAATCCCCATATACTGGGATGCGCCAAGCCTTGCGGCCATGGTCACGAGCCCAATCACGGGTTCCGTCTTTCCTGGTAATCCAGGCGCGGAAGATCCACCCAACGATTCTGCGTTTGGCATTTTTCGCCATAAGCACCTCGCAATCAGGGAACTATTTTTCTTGACAACCTCGGGCACACAATGCAACTATTTCGATGCCTATACAAAATGTGCAGCAATCCGTTCTCAGCCCAGCTGCTGAAGAATTTACCATTTTCTATCGTGTCCCATATACCGAATGAAAATTGGTTTGCTGTGATTTTCAAAAAAGGGAGCTTGTTTGCAGCTGTAACTGCTAAGCTCCCTTTTTTCTTATAAAATATTAATTTTTAAAGCCCTCGCCCTTGTACGGACAAAAGCACGATTGACCTGAAAAAGTTCTGACAGATCCCCTTCATTAGCACCGTCTTTTACAGCTGTTCTAAAAGTGGATTCCGGCATCAAAAGTGCACCAGCGTACCTCCAAGCCTGCCACTCGGGATTTCTGTAAATCGGCACATTCTCTTCCCTATGCAGACGTAAAGACATGTGATCATTATCGTGGATAGATCTTAAAATGGCTCTTTTTTTTCTGAATTCAGGCACATGTGTCAAAACATGAGCAATCTCATGAGCAATTGTTGACCTAGCAAATTTCATTTGAAAAGGATCATCCATCATTTCAGATGAGATTACGCATGTCATCTTTTCGGAATCCGTTATGCCATAAATTCCGTAAGGAAGATTTCCATAATCCGGTTTAACACCGCTAATGTTTTCGAGATCAAATTCAAAAAAAGATTCTACATTAAATGGAGCAGGCTGTTTTAATGTAATAGGCTGGAAATTTATATTAATTCTATTTGCCGAAGCATCGATGTCGCGGCCGCTTCTGGGATTTGCAGCAACAATTTTTCGTGCCAATTATCCATCCTCCCTCTTTTTTTTGATCTCTTTGAAATAATTCATCAAGTCGTCAAATTCTTTATCAGTAAGATCTTCATCGGCCCTGAGTAACGCTTCAGACAGTTTAGGTGTCAGCATGATTCGGTCAGTCCATTCTTTAGGGATTTTTTTTCTTATCTGTGATGCCAAAGCAACTAAAGTTCCATCATAAACCCCCAAGCATTCCTCCATCTTCTCGACAATATCCAGCACCGGAGGCCTTTTTCTGTTATTTTCGATGTCTGATAAATAACCAACCGATTTGCCGACATGCTCACTAAGGATGCGCAAAGTGACTCTCTTGGCCGTTCTTGCTTTTTTGAGTGCTTTACCAAAGCTTTTCATCGCCGCCGCCTCCTTTTTCCGGTTAAAGGGTTAAAAATTTTTTGATAATCATTTACACCGACTCTGGCGTAATTTTATTAACAATATAATATCGTAATATCAGGTGTCAAGAGAATAATACGTCGAAATCGGCGTAAAATAAAGAGGGTTATAATGATTTATAAATAAGAATATAGTATAACTATTTGAAAAATTTGCATTTTCTTGGTTTTAGAAATATGAACACACTATATATTGTTATGCAAAAAAAGATAAAATCTATATATAGTATCGAGCTGATTTTCATTTTCAATATCAGATTGACCGTTTTGATCCAGTTATCAGTGGAAAACGAAAACGGGGTAAATTATGCTCTTTTCGGTAAATTCGGCGCATGAATTGTCACCGGCCTCGCAGTTTGTTAGCGGCGGTTTAAAAATGTATTTATTAAGATGCGAATAGTGTAACGCCTATTTTTTCCAATTCACAAAATAGTGTAACGGTTCGTTTCGTCTTAGCAAAATATGCTTAAGCGGCTTATTCAGCGGGGTATTTCAAATTATTATAGGCGGGGTATGTTGTGTAAAAAAAGTTCCCAATAGGCGTTACACTATTCGTTACTTAACATGCACTCAGTAATTGATATAAATATAGAATGTACCTTTATCTGTTTATCGTCGAGATTGAGTCAGACAACCCGAGGGATAATATAAAATATTTGCGTAAAGGACATGAAGAGGCTAAAACAAGGAAGGAGATGGAATTAAATTAAAACTCACAACATATCTAAACTCGCAACATAACTTGCCAATACCTGAATAAATAGATTTCTTCGGATATGTAGATCATATTTCATTGTGTATAAGGGAATTGCTCTTCAGTAGCCAATCCCGGCAATGCTCCTCAACGTCGTGAACTCCTGCCGGGACAGCCTGGGGTCCGGGATCTCCATCAGTGCCGCGCTCTTATCGTTATTTTGTACTCGCAAGAAAATAGCTGGCACAACGGTTTATCATCCATATGATGTAGAGATTTGCCCCCCTACTGGTCAAAAGCGGTCATGCGTCGTGTCTATAACCCGTGAAGGTGTTTTGTCGGTTCTATTTGCCGAAAACCCCCGCCAACACTGGATAAAAATCTGAAAGTCTATAATTTCATGGCGTCAAATTACTATACGTTTAATAGACGTTTTCCTGCCAAGCCGCCGTTCCTGCCTATCGAATAAGGTTAGATTGTGGTTCGCTCCGCTCTCACAATCTAACCTTATTCGTTATCTGTATTCACTACAATGCCTCATTGGAGATATTAAAAAATCGTTCAAAAAATTGAGTAAGCCTGCTTAGAACGCTCTCTCGTTTTTGGGTTCGTTCACCCGTTTTACTAAACCTGGATACAGATGGTATAACCGTTGTAATAGCGGTGCCGCCGGTTGCAATATAACCATCACGAAAAGCATTGTTCACAAAGGTGTAAGCGGCATCACGGTTAAGGTTTTCATCTCTAATAATCTGCTCAAGCTCCTCAATTTTCCGCTTGTTGACAAATTTCTGCCAATCTTCATCAATATTTGCCCCCACGTCAAGAGAGGTAATAAACTGGTTGATAAGCTCTTTTTTGTTACGCAGCTCAACGCTTGAATCAATCGCCTTATTGATATCAACCAGAATCTCCTTATCTTCCGTATGTTTTTCGTGATACTGCTTAATCAGTGAGAGAATATAGTCAATGTTGATCTCTATCTGCTTGATAAGCTCCATTTCAAACACCAGATCATCGTTGATGTTCTCTTTGTCTGCCTCACCGGTTTTGCGTAACTGGTTATAGAGATCAATGTATTTGCTGTGATAGTCCTGCAAATCACGCTCGGTTAAAATCTCATTGCCCGTAAATTCATCAAAAGCGGTCAGAATATTTCGCATCCGCAAAATAGCGCCATAGAGTCTGATAAAATCCTTCTGGGCTTGTTCGCTGATGATTTGCTCACCTGCAGGATATTTTTCCAGCAGTTCGTCAATCATGCTTTTGTAGCCTCGAACCTCTTTATCCTCATTCTGGTAGCCGTTGTAGTAATCATCATACGATTTTAACAGCACCAAACCGCCAGCCTCTTTATCACCAAACAAGGCTATTGACTCGTTGGTGGCTTTTTCAAGATTGCGGAAGCAGACAATATTGCCGAATGTTTTAACGCTGTTCAGGATTCGGTTGGTGCGTGAATAGGCCTGCAGCAAACCGTGCAGGCGCAGATTCTTATCCACCCACAGGGTATTCAGGGTGGTTGCGTCAAAACCTGTCAAAAACATATTCACTACAATTAGAATATCCACTTCACGGTTTTTTACCCGCTCGCTTAAATCTTTGTAGTAGTTTTGAAATTTATCGGTTGAAGTATCATAAGAGGTGCCGAACATCTGGTTATAGTCGCTGATTGCACTGTCTAAAAAATCTCGTGAGCTGGCATCCAGCCCTGTCGTGTTTTCTGAGTTTTCATCATCAAGAAACCCGTCTGTCTCCTCCTCGTTGGCACTATAACTAAAGATGGTGGCTATTTTGAGCTGCCTGTCACTGGGCACGCCCTCAAGTTGCTTTTTAAATTCAACATAATATTTTTTTGCGGTATCAATGGATGAAACAGCAAAAATAGAGTTAAACCCCGACAGGCGAATTTGCGCCATAATCCTTTCAACTTTTCTCCGGTCTTTCGCACTTACAATTTCATTGATATTTTTTGTGACACGATGAAAATAAAACTTATTATTTCGTTTTGTCTTTTGATTAAAATGCTCAAGGATATAACCCACAATATTGCTCAGACGTTCAGCAGATGAGAGTGCCGCCTCACGGTCAATACCGCTTATCTTCTTATCTTCGATATTTTCCTCTTCCCGCATGGTGGAGATGTAATCCACCTTGAAGGGGAGAACGTTTTTATCGGCAATGGCATCAACAATGGTATAGGTGTGAAGCTTGTCGCCAAAAGCCTGTTCGGTGGTTTTAAGATCGGCTCTACCACCGGAGCTGGAATTTTTTGCAAAAATCGGTGTGCCGGTAAATCCGAACAGGTGATAGTTTTTGAATGTTTTTGTGATGCCGGTATGCATATCACCGAACTGGCTGCGGTGGCATTCATCAAAGATAATCACAATATGATCACTGAAAATCGCATGTCCTTTGTTTTTCTTGATAAAACGGTCCAGCTTCTGAATCGTGGTGATGATGATGTTTGCATTCGGGTTTCCAAGTTGTCGGGTAAGAATCTGAGTGCTGGTGTTGCTGTTGGCCGCCCCTTTTTCAAACTTGTCATATTCGCGCATGGTTTGATAATCGAGATCTTTTCTATCCACCACAAACAGCACCTTGTCGATATGAGGCAGTCGGCTTGCCAGTTGCGCTGTCTTAAAGCTGGTCAACGTTTTGCCCGACCCTGTGGTGTGCCAGATATAACCCCCCGCTTCTAATTTACCCAGAGTTCTGGCGTTGGTGCTGATCTCTATGCGGCTGAGAATACGCTCGGTGGCAACGATCTGATAAGGTCGCATCACCATCAGCTCCTTGTCTGAGGTAAACACGCAGTAGCGGGTGAGGATATTGAGCAGGGCATGTTTGGCAAAAAAGGTTTTAGCAAAGTCCATCAAGTCGGTAATGGGCCTGTTGGTGGCATCCGCCCACCAACTGGTAAACTCAAAACTGTTGCTGCTTTTTTTGCCTTTTTTTGCAGTAGATTTGCCGCCCTCTTTAATGTGCCTGGCACGGGTGGTATTGCTGTAATACTTGGTATGGGTGCCGTTGGAGATAACAAAGAGCTGCACAAACTCAAACAGTCCGCTGTCTGCCCAGAAGCTCTCACGGGCATAGCGGTTAATCTGGTTAAACGCCTCGGTAATCGCCACACCTCGACGTTTCAGCTCAATATGCACCATCGGCAGACCATTAACCAGCACCGTCACATCGTAGCGGTTGGATCGCTTCCCCGCATCAGTGGCGTATTGGTTGATCACCTGTAGCTGATTGTTGTGGATGTTTTTCTTGTCCAGCAGATAGATGTTTTTTACCGTGCCGTTTTCAAGTGTCAGGTTCTTGATATGGTCTTCTGCAATAGTGGTGGTTTTTTCAACAATGCTCTGGTTGGGGTTGGCAAGTTCCGTATTAAAAAACCGCTCCCACTCGCTTGATGTAAACGAATAGTTATTGAGCTTTTCCAGCTGGGTTCGCAGATTGTCTTCAAGTGCCTTGGCATCGGTGATCGGTAGATACTCGTATGCCTGTAGTTCAAGTTGCTTGATAAACGCTTTTTCCAGGGCATCTTCGCTTTGGTAATATTCTGCCCGTTTTTCCCGCACCTCACTCACACCCTCTGGCGGATACTTTGCCACCACCGTGCTGGTCGGGTTTTGGGCAACCAGATTGTAACTGTAATCAGTTGGCATCCTGTGCCTCCAGTGGTTTAAAGGTTAGTAGCTGGTTGCGATAGTATTCATACTGTTTTTTGCGGGCGGCGATCTCTGCGGGCAGACCCGTTGAAATGTCGTTGACTAGGGCATCGAATTTATCGAGGATGGCGACGATCTCTTTTTGCTTGGATAGGGGTGGGATGGGGATAGAGTATGTTTCAAAGTCCTTCACACGAACATGTGGCACTCCAAAACCTTTCTTCATGGAATGAATCGTTTTTTGATTTTTCTTCAAAAAGTAATAAATAAATTTTGGTTTAAGCAAAGTAGTTTCCAAATAAATACTGAACGCATCTGTAATAAATATCGGCTGATTCCAAAAACTAACCAGCCCACAATAAGCGCCAGATCTAGAAACAACAATTGTTTCTCCTGTTCTGTTGCTTTCGCCATGGAAGCAAATAGGTCCAGGTGCATTTGCAACAACCGGAATTTCTCCAACCGACGTTTTTTTCTTTGTAATAGCTGACCCTCGAAGAAACTTACAAACCTCCCCCAACGCCCGAAACTCCACATCATCCCCAAAGCTCAAAAGCGCCTCACGATAATGCTCATACTGCTTTTTTCTCGCTTCCAGCTCTGCTTCCAGCTCTGCTTCCAGCTGGGTGAAATTATCAAGGATTTTGACAATCTCTTTTTGGATGGTGAGGGGTGGGATGGGGATTTGGACTTTGTTGAGCATGTCATATGAAACAAAAGGTTGGGATGCACTATGCGCCATCGAATTAAAGTCTTGTTTCAATAATTGATAGTAAGCATATTTTGGAGTTACAAAATCGGCTATTATTTTGCATATAACTCCGTTGTATGTGACGTAATGTTTACCATGTCCCCAGTTGACGATTCCAGCATATGCGCCAATATGCCCAATTACTGGAGAATTTTCACTATTGAACTCATTATGTGTTCCAACAACACCATTGCTCCCATAAACAGGATATTGACCACCAACTGTAGGAATAGTATTCCCTTTTCCGTAATTGAACTTGTAAACCTCACCCAATGCCCGAAACTGCACCCCCTGCGGACAAAATTCCTCAATCAATTTCCCTACCTGCGCCGTTGGCGCGGCAGGCAGGTCTATTTTATTCATGGGCTTAGTCATGGCGGTTCTCATCTTTTGCCTTCTTCTCAATCTTTTTCTGCACGGTTTTAATGCTATCCAGATAGGCTTTTTCTACAGGAGAGAGTGTTTTTACCTGATATTGTCGGTACTCATTTTCGGCTTTTTCTGTTGCCTGCCTGTGGCTTACTTTTCCTGCATCTGCAAGTACGCCTTTGCCGTAGATTTCGGCAAATTTATCAAGTTCCGCCACCCAATCTTTCATCCGCATTTGGGTATGTTCCCTGGCTTTGATTTCAGCAAGGTCAAAAAATGCCGACACCATGCGGTTCAGGCGAAACAGCTCATCTTCATTGAGATAATTTTTGGCGATTGCGGTTTCTGCTTTGGTGGGTCTTAAACCGCTAAAGTTTAAGAGTCCCATAAAATCTTTTTCGGCATCGGCGCGAGAGTAAATAGTCTCTGCGGCTGTCTGCTTGTTGGTGGCGTAGTGCAGTTTGTTTTGCACGGTTTTGAAAAATGCAATTGATTCGTTGCTTTTTGGATTGTAATCCACACTCGTAGCGTAAAGATCCAGCACTTGCCGATAAAGCACTTTTTCACTGCTTCGAATATCACGGATACGCTCAAGTAATTCTTTCCAGTAGTTTCCACCGCCCAGATTTTTAAGCCGCTCGTCATCCATGGTGAAACCTTTGCGGATGTACTCATTCAATCGTTTTGTCGCCCATATCCTGAAGCTGGTGGCAATACGGGATTTAATCCGATACCCGAGGGAAATGATCATATCGAGGTTATAAAAGGGAATTTCCCTTTTTACATTTCTGCCGCCTTCTTTTTGAACCTGTCGGAATTTCCGACAGGTTGTCTCCTCGGCCAATTCCTCTTCTTCAAAAATGTGCTTGATGTGTTCGACGACATTCGTTCGTGATGTTTGGTAGAGTTCCGCCATTTGTTGTTGGCTTAACCATACATCCTCGTTTTCAAGACGAACGGTAATGTCCGTTTTTCCGTTTTCGGTTTTATAAATAAGGATATTATTTTTTTGCTTTTCTTTCATTGCCGGCTTCCCTCCAAATCAGCGACAATTTCATCAATCGCTTTACGCAGTTCATTTTGCCGGGCAACAATGCCGACAATCTCGGCGTTGAGTTTTTGAATATCAATCATCTCGCGGGTATCTTCCTGCACCACGTAACTTGAGACGGCGATGTTATAGTCATTTTCGCCGATTTTCTGGTTATCTACCAGCCTGGCAAAATATTCACTGTCTTCACGGTTTTTAAAGGCCGTTAAAATCTTTTGGCGGTTTTCATCACTGAGTTTGTTTTTATTGCCACCGCGGACAAACTCGGCAGAGGCATCAATAAACAGGGTTTTGTTGTCTTTTTTGCTCTTTTTTAAAACGATGATGCAGGTGGCAATGGTGGTACCAAAAAACAGATCTGGCGGCAGCTGGATCACCGCATCAATATAGTTGTTGTCTATCAGATATTTTCTAATCTTCTGCTCGGCACCACCACGATAAAGCACACCGGGGAACTCAACAATCGCTGCTGTGCCTGATGTTGAGAGCCAGGAGAGCATGTGCATGGTAAAGGCAAGATCTGCCTTGCTGGGCGGGGCCAGCACACCTGCGGGGGAGAAACGGGGATCGTTGATAAGCAGCGGGTTGTTTTTGCCCTCCCATTTAATCGAATAAGGGGGATTGGAGACAATCGCATCAAAGGGCTCATCGTCCCAGTGGTAGGGATCGATCAGGGTATCTCCGTTAGCGATATCAAAATGGTTGTAGTTGATGTCGTGCAGAAACATATTGATGCGGCAGAGGTTGTAGGTGGTCAGATTGATCTCCTGTCCATAAAAACCGCCCCGCACATTCTCTTTGCCCAGAACCTTGGCAAATTTAAGCAGCAGAGAGCCGGAGCCACAGGCAGGGTCATACACTTTGTTGACCTGTGTTTTACCCACGGTGCTTATCTCCGCCAGAAGTTCACTCACCTCCTGCGGGGTAAAGAATTCACCCCCTGATTTTCCGGCACTGGAGGCGTACATGCTCATCAGATATTCATAAGTGTCACCAAAAGCGTCGATGGTGTTGTTAGATGAGCCAAGTTTCAATCCCGCAATAGCAGTGAGCAGTTTGGCCAGTTGTTTGTTACGCTTCTCTACGGTAGCGCCTATTTTATTGGAGTTGACATCCAGATCATCAAACAGCCCCTTGAGGTCATCTTCACTCTCAGTGCCTTTGGCGGAACTTTCAATATCGCGAAAAATAGCGGCAAGGGTTTCATTGAGGTTGGAGTCATTTGCGGCATTTTTAGCCACATTAAAAAAAAGCTCACTGGGCAGAATATAAAAGCCTTTCTCTTTTACCGTATCTGCGCGTCCAAACTCAGCATCACTGTCGGAGAGTTTAGCATACTCAAAACCTTCTTCAGGTTCATTGGCATTGATATAATTGGTAAGGTTTTCGCTGATAAAACGATAGAAAAGCATTCCAAGCACATACTGCTTAAAATCCCAGCCATCGACACTACCACGCAAATCATTGGCAATCTGCCAGATGGTACGGTGTAGTTCTGCGCGTTCTTGTTCTTTACTCATCTATTGTCCTTTTGATTTAGTTTTTGCCACTTTTTCATAACACTACACTCTGGCGCAGAGTTGGTTGCTTTTTGCAGATAACGCCTGGGTCACTGGGAGCCCGCCGTTTGGGCGATCCAGTGCACCCGGTCGTTAGCCGCTTTTATGTACTTTTAATACATGATCACGAGTAATGCCACGTCGCGCCACAAGCGCCGCAGTGCGCCTCAGTCTCTTCTTCTTTACGAGACAAGCCTGTCGCAAAAAGAGACCAACCAAAAGTGAGAAGGGCTCCGGTTGTTTTGGCCCCACTGATGCCTTTCTTCTTCTTAACTTTCTTAGTGGTTACGGATCCTCTCGTCTGACAATGAGGACATATCATTTCTGAGCCAGAACCGCCACTATATGAAAGATTTTGTGTGGTTCCTGCTATGCTGTGATGAACCGCTCCACAAAAACATCGCACTCCGCCGGGCGGATTCAGGGTGAAGCCAGTGGCGTTTGGGGTGGCCTGTTCTCGTTTGATTTTTAAGACCCGTTTAATGCAGGCGTTCTGACGTTGGCATTTTCTCGGTTTGCCCAGGCTTATCAATAAACACTCTGAATCTATCTAAGTTTCAGCATCCTGTATCCATCTATCAATGCCCGCTCTTCAAGCAACTCTGCGTGAAGCTTCAGCCACATTTTGATTTTACATACTGCATGTGTATAAAAAATTATGTAAAAACAAAAAAGGCCAAGACTTTTAACAGCCTTGGCCTAAAGATAAATATCTTAAAATATTATAAAAAATACAATATCGCCGATATATTTATATCACCGTCGGTTTTTAGTAACCATTGATGTTATTTCTGAATTAAATGGTTATTTCCGTCGATCCTCCAGATTCACGACTTGTTCAGGCTCTTTTTGATTTGCGGCCTGGCTGATGATACTACCGGCAAGATTAGATGCCTTTCGGAGTGAATCGTCCCGTAAATGGCTATATCGTTGCGTCATGAGTGGGCTTTTATGGCAAAGAAGCCGCTGTAGGACGTGTGCATGTCCACCTCACCACTTGAAGCCAGCATGGAAGCGTATACATGGCGTAATCCGTGCAGCGGTCTAAACCCCATGGGAAAACCGGCGTCCTTTGCAATGCGGACAAAGCTTTTATGACAATCGGTAAGGTGCTGCCCCGGGATCCTGCCTGGAAAAACATAATCGCTTCCATCAGCCTGCTTAATACTCTCAAAAACGCCCCGGGCTTCATCGTTCATGGGAATTGACTGATTTACACCGCCCTTGGGGTCTCGCAAAGTGATAAAGCCGCGCCTGAAGTCAAGATCTTCCCATTTGAGTTTAAATATCTCGCCGCGCCTCATGCCGGTAAACAGGGCAAGCCTCATTACATTTGCCGCGGTCTGATCTTTATCCGCGCCAAGAACCTCCATAAGCTTTTTAATTTGTTCCGGGCTCAAATCCTCAGTAGTCGTATTATTCAGCCGTGGCACTTCAATTTTAAAACTGATTGGGGGAACCAAGCCGCGCTTTATCCCGTAATTAATTGACCGCCGCAGCAGTTCAAGCACTCTGGCCGCCATGGTCAGCTTGCCTTTTTTTTGCAATTTCAGCCTGAGACGCTCTGTGTCTATCGGTAGTAGTTTGCCAGGTTCTTTTTCTCCAAGTCCGGCCCGCAGATACTTTTCATATTTCAGTTTTTCGTTATTCAGAGATTTGTTTTGGGAATTGTTTTCACAATACAGATCCCACAATCTGTTTATGGTCCAGCGGTTTTTCTCGGCCTCTTTAGCCGCTTTCTCGGCCTTCCTTTTCTCTTGTGGCGTATAGGCATTGGCTTCGATCAATCGAGCTCGGTATAATGCCGCTTTTGCTGCCGTCATACTGTTTTTGAACTGTCTCCCTGCTTTGGCCTCGACTATCTTTCCGTCTCTTTTATAAACGACATAAAAAATCCTTGTTAAACACCTAAACACCGGCGTCACCACCGAGGAGTCTGTCCTCGGCCTTCTGGAGCGATTCATAACCGGCACCAATGACCGTAGCGAGTAGCACCTTTTCAGCGAGGTTTTCCTTTCGCTCAAGAAACTGCATCAGGTTTTTATAGTACAGTGCCAGCGTATTGTCCGAGTATGTCTCCAGCTCACCGCGCAGGTAGGTTTTCATCGAAGTGCCTCCTGGGCCATCCTCATCAATGGGGCGCCCCCGGCTGTGCAGATTGGGATATTTTGCTGCCAGCTCTTTGGTCCAAACGATTTCGATTTCCACGATTTGGTCAATCAGCGGATTTTTACTGAGTGGTGGAATACTGTTCTCCATGCGGGCATATTTCAGGGTCAACAGGTTTAGCCCCTTGGCATCGGCCCGGATGAGGTCATCCCGATAGCTCTCAAGGGCAGCTTCGGACCAAACTGAAAACGAGACCCCCCTGTAGAATCGGAAAGCCCCCGGGTTTTCCTGGCAGGATGCCGGTTCTCGGGCGTGGACATTGAGAAACATATCGAGTTCTCTGTCGATGATTTCCTGGATAAGTTTTTGTTTTTTTTCCATTTCAACCTCTTTTACATGTTTATCAAGTACTGCTTTGCTTACAGGGGGAAAAGAAACGCGGAATTTCATACCAGCCTTTTCTGTGAAGCTGCTGCAGTGATTCGTAGATTATGATTTTTAACTCGGTATCATTGCCTTAAGAATGTCGGTGTTAGGGCGATATTTTTTGCCAATCTTTTGTAATAAATTTAGAGCTTGTAGCTCTTTGATGTCTCTAACAAGCGTAGTCTGTTTGAGAGTCGCATATTTTTTTACAATACTTGGGGTTAATTCTAAAATTTCATTAAGAGATAATTCACGATCTATAGGCATCTTAAGCATTAATTCGCGTTTTCTCTTAAAGGCATTTTTTTTTGTATATTTGATCTTCGAGAATTTTTCATAGATATAATTCTCCCAAAATATAATGAAATGACCTTCCTGGATTATTTTTAAATTTTCGTTTAAACCATCTCTAAAACCCAGCACAGCGTATTCTATGAAATCTGTCAGGTCATTCTTTTTTATAGCATTATCAAGCTGTCTGTAATATTCGGGTCTGGTTTGATTATAAAAGTTTGATAATATATGTGAAACTATACTTGGCAAGCCTGCACGTAATAAAATATAAAATTCAAGCAGACGGCCTGTCCGACCATTTCCATCTGCAAACGGGTGAATCCATTCAAGGTAAACATGAGTTATAATTGCTTGAACAACAGCGGTTTTAAAATGTTGGCTTTTTTCGTAATGAAATTCTTTTTTAAGCCAGCTGCAAAGATTTTCAATCAATTCTGGAACATGTTTGTGAGCAGGGGCTAAATAAGTTCCAACAACTCGGCTATCGCACCTGTATTTTCCTGGAATCGCATCAGAATGATTACCTAAATTTTTCGTTACCATATAATGAAATTTTTTTATTAGATCAGGAGTCAATATATTAGTTTTGTTTTCTGAAACGATTTCTCGCAAAAGTGTGTTAAAAGCCTCAATTACATTTTTTACCTCAATTTCTTGATACTCTCTGCTTGGTGGCAATTTCCAACCTTCGTTAATTTTTTCTATTTCTTCCTGGCTGAGAGTATTTCCTTCAATTGCCGTTGTCGCCTGGGCGCCTTTTATGAGTGATACTTCAAGTAACTTGTTTCTATATTCCGGCTTTAAAGGCGTGTTTGAAAGCGCGTGTATAAATGCATTACATTCACCCAAAATAAAAGAACAGTCTGGCGTGATTTTCCATCGCTTGTAGAAGGATATGTGCTTGTAATTCTCCATTTAGTGCCTTCCTCTTTAAAGATGCCGGGTAAAATGTAAAATTATTTGTTAAAATAATAATTAAATGATGGGCCTTTTTTGTCAATAAAATTGTTATAAAAATGACAAATAACCCATATTATTTGTATAAAAATTTAAAGCTTTTTTTGAAAAAGCTGTAGCAATAAAGTGGCCACAGCACATTATGGGC
Source organism: Desulfobacterales bacterium (assembly GCA_028704555.1). Classification (NCBI taxonomy): domain Bacteria; kingdom Pseudomonadati; phylum Thermodesulfobacteriota; class Desulfobacteria; order Desulfobacterales; species Desulfobacterales bacterium. The sequence goes on along the minus strand of JAQWFD010000008.1, from coordinate 12,418 downwards.
AAGCGTATAAATTTGTTTGTGATCGGGTTCCGTATTGCTGCAGAGTCTTAAATGGTGGCGCTGGACTACTGCGGAGCGTGGGGTGCTGTTCTGATATTGCCGGTCGGCCGTAGATACTTGAAACCGATGTCTCAGACCGGGTCATAGGATGCGATTATCCCGGCCGAATTCGAATCGGGCCGGCCGTTTTCCATGTGGTTTTCAAAGGCGAACAGGGCGAGCTGTTCCCAGCAAACATCAAGAATGAAATTGAAATCCGTATCCGAAATGCTTTGGGGCGCATTGGCTTTATTCAGGGATTTTATCATCCTATAGGGGATACTTATTCACGAACAGGTGGTATAATCACATTATCTTGTCCGAAAACAGAGCAGTCAAAGCGTTTTTTTCTTGTCCTTATAAACGATGAAAAGGAGGAAATAGACGATGAGTGACAATGCGATTCAAACCCATGCACGCAGGATGACCAGCGTTTTCGAACGTTTTCTTTCCGTGTGGGTGATTTTGTGTATTGTGGCAGGCATCCTGCTGGGCAAGATGGCGCCTGGCATGGCCCGGTATCTTGACAGCCTTTCAATATCGGTTAACGGCGCACCGGTGGTGTCCATTCCCATCGCCATATGTCTTTTCTGCATGATGTATCCGATCATGGTAAAGATCGATTTTGCCGAAGTCATAAAGGCCGGCAGGAGTGGAAAGCCTGTCTTTCTCACACTCTTTATCAATTGGGCGATCAAGCCGTTTACCATGTACGCCATTTCACTTTTTTTTCTCGGCACTCTGTTCTATGGTTTTATCGGACCGGATGCCACGGATCTGGTCAAGATGCCGTTTGGCCTCAACCTTCCGGTGGGATCCATCCATGGCGCCGGCAGCGTTGTGCTGGTGGAGGGTGTTAAAATGCTGGAAGTCCCCCTGTGGCGAAGTTATCTGGTCGGCTGCATTTTACTCGGCATCGCTCCGTGCACGGCCATGGTACTGGTGTGGGGTTTTCTGGCCCGCGGAAATGATGGGCTGACCCTGGTGATGGTGGCCATCAACTCGTTGGCCATGCTGCTCCTTTACGGCCTGCTGGGCGGTTTTCTGCTGGGTGTCGGACGTTTGCCGGTGCCGTGGCAGGCACTGCTGCTTTCCATTGGCATTTATGTGGCGTTGCCGTTGGTGGCCGGCTATTTTTCCCGCAAATGGATCATCGCCGCCAAAGGGGAAACCTGGTTTAAAGAAAAATTTCTGCATGTACTCACACCGATTACCATCATCGCACTGCTCACCACCCTCGTGCTCCTGTTTTCATTCAAGGGTGAGGTTATCATCGCCAATCCGATGACCATTGTCTGGATCGCCATTCCTCTGTTTATTCAGACCATGCTGATTTTCTGGTTGGGATACGGGTTGGCGCGGGTGCTTAAGCTGAGTTACGAAGACGCTGCCCCTGCGGCCATGATCGGCGCTTCCAATCACTTCGAGGTGGCAATTGCTACTTCTACCATGCTTTTCGGGCTTTCATCCGGAGCGGCGCTGGCCACGGTGGTGGGCGTACTCATCGAGGTTCCGGTGATGCTCATGCTGGTTAAGATTTGTCTTGGTACGCAGTCCTGGTTCAGGTATTCACGTTAACATTCTCTCCAAGTCTCATCGTTTCATTCACATAGTGCCCCTACCAAAAAAATGTGGGCAGGTATATTATGCAGAACTGGCACGATTCTGTCGTGTTACGCAACAAACCGTAGGATGGGCGATGCGAAGCGTGCCCATCAATTATACATAACGGAATATGAACCGATATTTTCGGAAAGCCGCTTGAGAGAATACATCTTGGGAAGCCCTTTTACAGGCTTTGGCTTCTTTTCATTTTTCGATTGAAACAGGTGCCTGAAATTCTGGTAATGCCTGGAGACAAACTTCCGGGAGCCGATGATGCCCGAATTGGTGAAATACCGGGTCCGGTACCGAAAACGGTCCGCACGGGTCAGCACAAAACCTTTTTTTCATCGAGTACCTTACGAGCGTCTCGCCCTTATCCACAATAACGCTTTTAAACCGGTCTCCCCCAAAATAGCCCCTGCGGTTGTGACGTTTATTGTAATATCGTGCAAATTCGATCTTCATCATCGAGCGCAACATCGTCATGGCGTATCGCGAACTGAGAAGCGCCAACAACTATGCGGCCCTCATCCTACAGAAGGCGCAAGAAGCGCTCAATTCTCTCGCAGGCGAATTGGCGGGGTGAGCCAGATATTGAATCATAGCTTTTTCTCGAAATCTCGCTTTATCCAATGATTTCGATTTGCCAAGGATACCTTCTGGTAAAACGCATAAACATCGTTAATTCGGATCATTACGGTGGAATAATACGATTAGCAATTTTTTTACTTGACAAGAAAAGATCTGAATTTTACTATTGTGAATAGTGAATCACTATTCTACAGATCGGAGTCGTGAAATGAGAGCTCAGAAGACAGAAACAGAAGCAAGACAGAGTCAGATCATAGGGGCGGCCCTCGAACTGATCGGCGCTGAAGGAGTCAACGCCCTGAGTATTGCCGGAATCGCTGAACGGGTCGGTATCGTGCCGTCGGCTCTGTACCGTCATTTCAAAAGCAAAGATGATGTGCTGGACGCGGTGCTGGAGTTGCTCAAAGTCCGTTTGTTGGGCAACGTCACCCAAGTCAGGAAGGAAACGCCTGGGGCCTTGCCGCGACTCAAATCCTTATTGATGCGACACGCCCGCATGCTGAGCGAAAACCGGGCCATCCCGCTCGTCGTGTTTTCGGATGGAATTTATACCGGACACCCCGAGCGAAAGGCTAAGGTAGCCGCAATTATAACCAGTTATCTGAGTAAGATTCAAAAGATCGTTGAAGAAGGAATACAGGACGGCTCGATCCGTGAGAACGTCGTTTCGACTGCGGCATCCGTCATGTTTCTGGGTATGATTCTGCCCGCCGCGGTTCTTTGGAATGTTTCCGAGGGTAACTTTGACATGAACGCACATGTGGAAAATGCCTGGCCTGCTTTCGTTCGGTGCATTGCAAAGAACACTTAAAGCCGGTGTCGGTTTTGTTTTTAACAGATTATTCTCCTCATAGGAGGCCCAACCATGTCCAAGAAAAAAAGATTGATCATCCTCCTGTCGGTCATGGCGCTTATTGCAGCCGTCATAATCATCTTGCAATACGGTCGGCATTGGTCACACAACGATCCAAGTCTTCTTCGTATCTCGGGAAACATCGAAGTCCGAGATGCGGAAATCAGCTTTAAGATCGCCGGCCGAGTCCTCGAACGGTTGGTCTCCGAGGGCGAACGGGTCAAATCCGATCAAATTATAGCCCGTATGGATAGCTTGGATTTGGTCCAGGACGTTACGCTTCGCCAGGCCGAACTTCGAGCGGCACAAGCTTTTCTGGCCGAATTGGAAGCGGGGTATCGCCCGGAAGAGATTGCACAGGGTCAAGCGGTTATGCAAAAGGCGCAGGCACGACTGGATGAGCTTCTTGCGGGATCGCGGCCGGAGGAGGTCGCTGCGGCGAATGCCAGCGTGCAGAATGCGAGCGTCAATGTGGCTCACATGAAGATCGAATTCGATCGGCAATCAAAGCTGCTGAAAGGGGAAACAATTTCACAGCGTGAGTTTGACCGTGCCAAATCTGAATATGAAAGCGCCATGGCAAGCCTTCGCGAAGCGCAAGAACAACTGAAGCTGATTAAGGCCGGGCCTCGTAAGGAACAGATCGATCAGGCGCGGGCTGCCCTTAATGAGGCTCAGCAGCGATATGAAATGCTTAAGAAGGGTCCCCGCAAAGAAACCATCGAACAGTCCCGCGCCCGGGTTGAACAGGCAACGGCTGCCAGGACAATGGCGGAGATTCGGTTAAGCTACGCGACGATCAGCGCCCCTTTCTCCGGAATGGTCCTTTCTGAAAATGTTGAACCAGGCGAATACGTGGCTCCGGGCACACCCGTGGTGACGCTGGGTGATCTTGAAAACGTGTGGCTTCGGGCCTACATCAACGAGACCGACCTTGGACGCGTCAAGCAGGGTCAAAAGGTTCGCGTTTCTGCGGACACTTATCCAGGGAAAATTTACGAGGGACGCGTTTCCTTCATCTCTTCAGAAGCTGAATTCACACCGAAAAACGTGCAGACCGCAAAGGAGCGGGTAAAACTTGTGTATCGCGTCAAAATCGATATCCCGAACCCGAACATGGAGCTGAAGCCCGGAATGCCGGCGGAAGCTGAAATCGTGCTTGGCCCGGGAGCAAAATGATGGATGCCATCCGAACCGAGAACCTGACCAAGGTCTTTGACAGTTTCACCGCGGTTGACCATCTTAGTTTATCAGTAACTGATGGGGAGATTTTTGGTCTCGTCGGCCCGGACGGCGCGGGCAAGACGACGACTATGCGGCTGCTGACCGCCATCATGGATCCCACCGCGGGCGAGGGATGGGTCTCCGGCCACCACACGGTGCGCGAGGCAGAGGCGATCAAGGAGGAAATCGGGTACATGAGCCAGCGTTTTGGTTTGTATCCGGATCTGACTGTCATGGAAAATATCGATTTTTATGCGGATATTTATGGCGTGCCGCGCAAGGGCCGGGCGGAAAAAATTGATCGGCTGTTATCTTTCAGCAACCTGACGCCCTTTAAGAAGCGCCACGCCGGAAATCTGTCCGGCGGGATGAAACAAAAACTGGGACTGGTCTGCGCCTTGATTCATACACCAAAGGTATTGTTTCTCGATGAACCCACCAACGGCGTGGACCCGGTTTCGCGGCGCGATTTCTGGCGCATTCTCTACCAGCTCCTGAGGGAAAAGGTCACCATCTTTGTTTCCACGGCCTACCTGGATGAGGCTGAGCGTTGCAGTCGTGTCGGACTTATCCACAAGGGCAAGCTGCTTGCCGTGGGGACGCCGGACGAATTGAAGCGCTTGATGCGAGGCACGATTCTGGAAGTTCGCGCCGCCATACCCCGTCGCGCCACGGTTGTTCTTCGGAAAGAACTTGGCGCTGACGCGGTCAGCCTCTTCGGTGACAAGGTTCATGTGGTGACTGCCGCGCCGGAAAAAACGGCCCGCGATGTTGAACGGATTCTTGGCGGAGAAGGGCTTGAATTTATCGGTGTGCGGCCGATTGAACCCGCACTGGAGGATGTGTTTGTCTCGGTCCTTGGGGCTGAGAAGGAGGACAGCGCCCATGGATAGCGTGAAAAACACTAAAGCGGTCGTGGTCGAAAATCTGGAGCGGCGTTTCGGCAGCTTCATCGCGGTCAATCGGGTGAGTTTCGATGTGGCCAGGGGGGAGATCTTCGGTTTCCTCGGCCCCAACGGCGCCGGCAAATCCACCACGATCCGAATGCTCTGCGGCCTTCTCGCTCCCACCGGCGGCTCTGGCATCGTGGCGGGTTTTGACATCCGCACTCAGTCCGAAGAAATCAAGGCGAACATCGGTTACATGAGTCAAAAGTTCTCCCTTTACGACGATTTGACAGTTGAGGAAAACATCAACTTTTACAGTGGCATTTATCGGATTTCTCGGGAAAAGAAAAAGGATCGCAAAGAATGGGTGATCGAAATGGCCGGGTTGACGGAACACCGCCACTCTCGCACGTCAATCCTTTCGGGCGGTTGGAAACAGCGCCTGGCACTCGGTTGCGCGGTGCTGCACGAGCCCCCCATTATTTTTCTCGATGAGCCCACTTCGGGTGTCGACCCCATCAGTCGCCGACAGTTCTGGAATTTGATTTACGAACTTTCCGGTAAAGGGGTAACCATCTTTGTCACGACGCATTACATGGAGGAAGCGGAGTATTGTGACCGGTTGGGGTTGATTTACCGCGGTGAATTGATCGCCATTGGCACCCCGGAAGTTCTAAAGACGGAGCAGATGCACGATGATGTGCTGGAAGTTCAATGCCCACGGCCGCAAGAAGCCATGGATCTGATTGCCAGGTTACCCGATGTCAAAGAGGTCGCTCTTTTCGGAAAAAGACTTCATGTGGTGACCGCATCGCATGGAAAAGCGCTCCAATCGATTCATACGACCCTTTCCGAGCAAGGCTATCCCATAGAAAAGGTTGAGCGCATTGTACCTTCAATGGAAGATGTCTTTGTCTCCCTGATTGAAAGCAGGGACCGGGCTGAACAACCTCAAGAAGAGGTGCGGCGATGAACACACTTCGAATATGGGCGATATCCCGCAAAGAGTTCATACACATCATCCGAGATCCTCGCAGCCTGGGTATGTCGATTGCCATCCCCATGCTGCTTCTCCTGCTTTTTGGTTACGCGCTGACCCTGGACGTGGATGATGTCCCCATGGTGGTCTGGGACCAGGAGGGTTCGCAGGTGAGCCGAGAGTTTGTCAGCCGCTTCACAGGCTCGCCTTACTTTTCGTTGCAGGCGTATGTTACGAATTATCGGGAGCTTGAACGCGCTGTCGACTCAGGCAGGGCACTTGCAGCCCTGGTCATCCCCACGGGTTTCGCTGGAAAAATTGATTCGGGCCGGGAAGCACCCGTACAACTGATCGTTGACGGCAGTGATTCAAACACGGCTACAATTGCCATGGGGTATGCCGATGTTTTGGCGATGGTCTACTCGCAGGATGTTGCCCTCGACAAGATTCGCCGCATGGGAGGAATCAAACTGGCATTGCCTTTAGATGTGCGGCCGCGGGTCTGGTTTAACCCGGACCTGGAGTCAAAGAATTATATCATCCCCGGCCTGATCGCAGTCATCATGATGGTCATTGCAGCCCTGCTGACGTCTCTTACCGTGGCGCGTGAATGGGAGCGCGGCACCATGGAACAACTGATTTCAACACCTGTAAAAGGCCAGGAACTGATACTGGGCAAGCTTCTGCCGTATTTCGCCATTGGCATGTTTGACGTCCTGCTGGCGGTGCTCATGGGCGAGTTTCTTTTCCAGGTGCCGCTTCGGGGAAACATCGCGCTTCTTTTTGCCATGGCCGCGATTTTCCTTGCCGGTGCGCTTTCGCTGGGCATGGTGATCAGCGTTGTCACCAAGAGTCAGTTGCTGGCCAGTCAGCTGGCCATGGTGATGACTTTCCTCCCGGCGTTTCTTCTGTCCGGGTTCATGTACGCGATCAGCAACATGCCAAAAGCCATCCAGTTGCTCACCTATCTGATTCCAGCCCGGTACTTTGTGGCCCTGCTCAAAGGTATTTATCTGAAAGGCATCGGCTTGCAGGTTCTTTTCATTGAAGCCGGCCTGCTGGCGATATTCGGGGTCATGATGATCATCCTGGCAAATGTAAAATTCAAAAAGAAACTGGTGTAAGCAATGATAGAACGCATCAAACATATGCTGATCAAAGAGTTCATCCAGATTTTCCGGGATCCGCGGATGAAAGGCGTCATTTTTCTGATGCCCATCATCCAGCTGCTGGTTTTCGGCTATGCGGTTACCACCGATGTCAAGCATGTGGCGACCGCAGTGGTTGACCTGGACAACAGCGTGGCCAGTCGTGATCTCATTGCGCGTTTCGTGGAGTCAGGATATTTCGATATTGTGGCCTACGCCACGAATCCAGACCCTGTTCGCGAACTGGTGGATCGCGGACATGTCCGTGCGGTTTTACAAATGAACAAGGGGTTTGAGGACGACTTGAGGGCCGGGCGGACCGCGATCCTTCAGATTATCGTTGACGGCACAGATTCGAACACAGCCGGAATCGTGCTTAACTACAGCGCCAAGATCACAGGTGCGTTTTCACAAAAGATATTGGCCACAAGATTCAGCCGCCTCAAAGGATTGGCCTTAAAGCCTGCCACCATAAAACTTCAGACGAGAGCGTGGTTCAATGAAAACCTGGAGAGCCGTAATTTCTATGTTCCGGGGGTCATCGCGATCATTGTCATGCTCATTACCCTGATGCTTACCAGCATGGCCGTCGTACGTGAAAAGGAGATCGGCACCATGGAACAAATCATGGTAACTCCCATCACACCTGTCGAGTTCATTCTCGGCAAGACGATTCCGTTCGCGCTCATCGGTTTTGCCGACGTTGTCCTCATCACGGTACTGGGTGTTTTCTGGTTCGAGGTGCCGATTCGCGGCAGCCTTCTGATGCTTTTTGTCGCCACGGCTTTGTACCTGATGACCACACTGGGCGTGGGGCTTCTAATCTCCACTGTCAGCGAGACGCAACAGCAGGCGATGATGAGCACTTTTTTCTTTTATTTTCCGGCGGTGCTGCTGTCCGGGTTTATGTTTCCAATAGCGAACATGCCTGCGATGATCCAGTGGCTGACCTATTTGAACCCATTGCGGTACTTTCTTGTCATCGTTCGGGGCATCTTTCTCAAAGGGGTTGGACTGGGTGTTCTTTGGCCGCAGATGGCCGCCTTGGCGGTGATGGGAATGGTCATTTTGTGGCTGGCTTCAAAAAGATTTCAAAAAACATTGGCTTGAGTGATGAAAGGAGATTCCCGATGATCATAATATCTCGATGGCTCTGGGCCATAATACCCTTATTAGCCGTTACGGCCACCGGTTGCGCTATGATCGATCCTCCTCGTACAGCACGAATTGAGGATTATATGGTCCATTCCAGCCTTGAGAAGGAAGATAAGTCAGCTCCTGGTGTACCGGCCCAGGCGGACCTGATCGATGAAACCATGATGAAGAAACGGCCATTGACACTTGCGACATGCGTCCGAATTGCACTTGATAAAAATCCTGCCCGCCGGGCGGCCCAAGAGGGCGTCGCCGCCGCGCGTGAAAGCGTCGGCATGGCCAAGGCCCCATATTACCCGACCGTGGGTCTTGATGCTGCTTATCGTCGCTGGGAAACCCATGCCTTTCTGCCCGAGGGATTATCAGGCATGGGAAAACCTTCTGTGATCGGACCCACCGATGACTGGTCCTCCGGTCTGCGCGCAAGCTACCTGCTTTTTGACAGCGGCAGGCGTGCGGCCCAATTACGAATCGCGTTGTCCAGGCAAGGCCTGGCCGAAGAGGAAGAAGCGAGTATCCGGCAGGATATTGCCATGGCTGTTCATCAGGCATTCTTCAGTTTGATATCAACCACGGAAGCACAAGTGGTTGCCGGGCAAAACAGAACGCGGGCAGAGGATCATTTGAGGTTAACGAAAGAGCGCTGGGAGGCAGGCGCGGTGCCTAAAGCAGACGTTATTCGCGCCCAGGTCGAGGTTGCCGATGCAAAGCTGCAACTGGTGAGATCCGATAGCGCGATCAGCCTTGCGCGCGGAAGCCTCAACACCGCCATGGGACTTTCGGTGGAAATGACGGTTGCTTTAGATGTTGAAAATAGAAATATGGAGTCACCTGACAAGATTGACGTTACTGGAGTACTCAATCAGGCTGTTGAGTGCCGTCCTGAGTTGAAGGCCGCACTTCATCGAATCGAAGCCAGCCGCAATTCAATCGATGTCGCTAAAAGCGCTTTTGGCCCCACCATAACCGCCAACGGAGGCTATGGGTATCGAGATTCTGAATTTTTGCCGGAGGATAAGGATTGGTCTGCGGGAGTCGGTATTGCGCTGCCATTGTTCGAAGGCTTCAAGCGCGGCCACGATGTGTCGAGGGCAAAACACGAATTGGCAAAAGCGGAGGCCGAGATTCGGTATCTGGTTCTTAAAGTGAGGGAAGAGGTCTGGGGCGCTCAGACGAAACTTAAGGAGGCCCATGAAGCCACTCAGGCTTCTGAGGCGGTGGTCCGGGACGCCAGAGAAAGCATGCGTATGACCCGGGAGCGGTATGGGGCCGGGGCGGCAACGGCAACGGATCTTTTGGATGCACAAACAACCCTGGCGCGAGCCGAATATGTGCTGGTGGAAGCGCGCTGGAGTTATTTTTCTGCTCGCGCTGCCCTTGATCGAGCGATGGGAACAATTCTTGATAATGGCGACTGATAACGTTTGCAGCCTTCAATAGATTTAGACTATATGATATATTGATAACCAACAAAAATCATTATAGTAAAGGAGGCCTTTACATGCAAAAAAGAAAAATAACGGAAAGCATTTATTGGTTGGGCGCTGTCGATTGGGACAGTCGTCTGTTCGACGCCCTTATCCCCCTTCCGGATGGAACCAGCTATAACGCTTATTTCATTGAAGGCAGCGAAAAAACGGCTTTGATCGACACGGTTGATCCGCCCATGGCCGAGGAATTCATGGCACAGCTTGAGGGTATACCGAAGATCGATTACATTGTTTCCAGCCATGCAGAGCAGGATCATTCCGGAACCATCATGCAGGTTTTTGAAAAATACCCTGACGCAAAGCTCATATCAACTCCCAAAGCGAAGGGAATGCTTATCGATCTTTTGAAAATACCTGAGGACTTTTTCATTACCGTCAAAGACGGGGAGACGCTTTCTCTCGGTGATAAAACGTTGAAGTTTATTTATACGCCCTGGGTTCACTGGCCCGAGACCATGGTGACCTATCTGGAAGAAGACAAGATTTTGTTCAGCTGTGATTTCTTCGGTTCCCATATTGCCACAACCGATCTTTTCGTCACGGACGAAGGCCGTGTTCATGAGGCGGCCAAGCGCTACTATGCCGAAATCATGATGCCCTTCAGGGGTATGATTAAAAAAAATCTGGAAAAACTCGCATCTTACGATATAGAAATGATCGCTCCGGGCCATGGTCAACTGTATCCACGTCCGGCATTTATTATCGATGCCTATCGCGACTGGACCCTGGGAGCCCCTCGAAATACAGTGGTGTTGCCGCACGTATCCATGCACGCGAGCACCAGGCGGATGGTCGATCATTTGGCTGCCGCATTGGTGGATAGGGGCGTAAGGGTCGAGCCGTTCAACCTGGCCGTAACCGATATCGGCAAACTGGCCATGGCCCTGGTGGACGCAGCAACCATTGTCGTCGGCACGCCTACCGTGCTGGCAGGCCCGCATCCCTATGCGGCCTATGCCGCGTTTCTGGCAAATGCGTTGCGCCCAGATACCAAATTTCTGTCCATTATCGGTTCCTATGGGTGGGGCGGCAAGACCGTGGAGATACTTGCCGGAATGATTCCCAACCTCAAGGTGGAAGTCATTGATCCTGTGCTGTGTAAAGGCGTACCCACGGAGGAGGCATTCAATGCCCTGGATAATCTGGCAACTGCAATCGCACAGAAACACAAAGAAAACGGTTTCAGATAATAACGGGTGAACCATTGGGAAATCCGTCTTGCTGAGAACTTTTTCGGCATTTTACACACCAAGGTGTGCCGTGATCCTGTTACGCTATTTTTTGGATGCCTGCTATTCGTGCTATTCTATTTTGTAAATTTGAAAAGAGAGGTCGTATAACATGAAATATCTAAAGTTTTTTGATGAAATTGAAAGTATTTTTTTAAAAGACGAATTAGCTAAATTCCTTGGCGTTAATGAGGATGGAATTATTGAACTTACATACATAGATATCGTAAAAATGGCAGGGCACAGTTGTGCAACAGTAGCTGGGGGATACTTAATGGCATTGAAAGGTCTTAAGGCGTTGTACGCAGATGAGGTACCCAAAAGAGGAGAAATAAAGGTCGAAATAAAAAAATCGCCCACCGAAGATCATTCAGGCGTTGTGGGATGTGTACTTTCCAATATTACAGGAGCAACGACTGATTATGGCTTTGGAGGGATTCCCGGTGGCAAATTTAATAGAAGGGACCTTTTGTTTTACAATGCTCCCATTGATACCGATGTTCGCTTTACACGTCTTGATACCAGAAAAAAAATCGGTATAAATTATCATCCGGGAAAAGTAGTAAATCCTATGCAAATATTGATGAGCGCAATTGGTCCGGATGCTACACCAGAAACTAAAAAAATATTCCCAAAACGGTTTCAAGAAATGGTGAAGATCATATTTGAAAATGGGAATGCGGTAATAGAAGTGGTTGAAGATTAATATTTAGTAACTATTCAGCGAAAAAACAAAAAGTAGCTAAAAAAAGACTTGACAGGGTTTTTCTGAAAAATTTTAAAATTCAACTTGATATGACTTTATTGTCGTATTCCGATAATAATGAATCCGATAGGGCAATCTGAGGTGTTTTCAGCTAAATACGACACCCCTTTCATCTATTTATTTTTATTGCTGTAGCATCGATTACAGAGCTGAAAATTTCGGTTTCAAAACCTGTGCTATAATAGCCTTAATAAAAACACTGACACAGGACCGGAACCGAATGAAGATCGAAAATATTGATATCGAGGCCACGATTGAAAAGGCCCATAACCTTGTTCGCGAAGACAAGCAACTGTCAGCGGCCACGAAATCAATGTTTGAAATTCTGATTCTGATAATCACTCTGCTTGCCAATCGTTTAAATTTAAACAGTACAAACAGCAGCAAGCCGCCATCGACCGATCCAAACAGAAAAAAGCAACCGAAAAAGAAAAAGGATAATAAAGCAGGTG